>CBDUAS010000053.1:0-11110 GCA_965365185.1 uncultured bacterium
GTAGCCGACGCTGACCCGCCGGCCGCGCTCGATCAGCGGCACCAGAACAGCCGCAGCAGCAAAGCCGTCGATCTCGACTCGCCGGCGCTCCTTCGCGGCGATGCTTTGCTCGAGCCCCCGGCGCTTCGGCTGGGTCACCTCGGACCTCGCGGAGCCGCCCGTCGAGAGGCGCCTCACCGTGCGCCGGCTAGGGCGTGTTGCCGAGCTGCGCCTGCTGCGCCGCCATCCAATCGTCCCAGTCCGCCTGAGAAAGGACCGTGTAGAAGCCCCGCATGCGGTAGTGGGTCAGCCCGCATAGCTGGGCGCAGGCGATCTCCCAGCAGCTCATGTTCGCGGCGCATTCCGGGTAACGGGACTCCTCGGGCGTGGGCTCGAGGGCGCGGAAATGAATGGGGTTCATCATCCCCGGGATGGCGTCCTGCTTCACCCGCATTTGCGGCAGGAAGAAGCTGTGGATCACGTCGCGCGAGGTGAGGTAGACGATGACGTCGCGATCAACGGGCAGATTGAGCTGGTTGATGGCGACGACGTCGTCACGCGCCGCGGCGTCGGCGCGATCGAGGCCGACCGGGTTGCCGGCAGCGTCGTCAACGAGGTTGATGTCGGTCCTGCCGAAGACCCCATCGGGTCCCGGGTAGTGGACGTTCCAGGCGAACTGCTGGGCCACGACGCGGACCTCGAAAGCGTCCGTCGCCTCCGGGATGTCCGTCCACGCCGCCCAAGCCGGGATGGCGAAGCCGACCAGAAGCACCACTTCGACGATGGCCACGCCGGCCTCGATGTAGGAGGAGAAGTGGCTCTCGGCGCCTTCGTAGTTGGCGTCGGGGTTGGCGCCCGCGCGAAACCGGAAGAGCACGTAGATGAAATACAGCGACCAGCCGACGAAGAGCGCGGCCATGAGCCAGTGCAGCCACACGGTCAGCGAATCGAGCTGGGCACCGTGCGCCGATACGTCGACGGGCATCCACCGCGACAGCAGTCCTTGCATTTACGCCCCCCCTCCTGCTTCCGCCATCGGTCCTGAATCCATCTACTGCAACCCTCCCTCGATCACTGCGAGCGAATCTCTGCGTTCCTGATAAGCCTTGCCGCGCCGGCGAAAGCTGACGAACAGGGCGACGAACCCGATTTGCACCATTCCGATGACGCCCAACAGGAAGAAGATCCCGTTGTTCATGCCGGCCGCCATCGGCTCGTCGCTGGCGCCGTAGCAAACCGGGCAGGCCATCGCCGGCGCCGCGGCGCTCGCAACCAGCGCCGCTGCCACGATTCCGACGAACATTCTGGATATCAGCTTCATGGTTTCAGATTCCCAGCTCCTCGATCTTCGCGATGAACTTCAGCCCGTACGCGAGCAACACGAATGCGGAAGCGAAGAACAGAAGGCCCAGCGCCAGCGAGCCATAGCTGTCGCTCATCAGGTACTGCCGCACACCCCAGCCGCCGACGAACATGCCGAGGAGCATCGACACGACGATGAAGAAGATGTGAAAGGCCTTCAGAGACATCTCAGTGGTGCTCCTCGCCTGCCGCGCTCTCCACGCCGTCCATGACGAAGTGGTCGCCGACAGCGTCGGCGTAGCTGCCGATCGGGAGGATGAAGATGGCGACGAAGAAGATCATCGTCAGCGCCAGCACGGCGTAGATGAACCTCTCCTCCGAGATCAGGTGCATGAAAAACGCCGCCACCAGCGAGCCCTTGATCGTGGCAATGAACAACGCCACCACGACCGCCCCGGTGGTGTTCAGGTCGAGATAACTGACCGCCACCGTGATCACCGTCAGCACGGCGAGCGCCGCGAACACGAGGAGGTAGGTGCGGGTCTCCTTCTTGATGGCTTCGGGACTGTCGTGTGCGCCCATCAGGCCCTCCTCACAGCAGGTAGAGGCTGGGAAACAGGAAGATCCACACCAGGTCGACGAAGTGCCAGTACAGGCCCGTCGTCTCCACCCGGTTGGTGAACTGCTCCGGCGCCGTGTGCCACATCTTCGACCCCGGCCCCAGAAGGTAGGCGATCACCACCATGCCGCCGAGCACGTGCAGGCCGTGCAAGCCGGTGAGAGTGAAGTAGATCCCCATGTAGTTGTCGGTCCAGGGATAGAGGCCCTGGGCAAACTCTGCGTTGTACTCGATCGCCTTGATCACCATGAAGCCCGCGGCACATGCCAGGGTGGCACCGAAATAGAGGCGGAACTTCGAAAAATCGCGGAGGCGAAGCGACGCCCACGACATGACCACGGTCACGGAAGAGGTGATCAGCACCATCGTATTCAGCGTCGCCAGCGGCACGTTCATCGGGTGCTGGGTCCAGTCCGGATTGCCCGTTCGCAGGATGACGTAGGCCGAAAACAGGGCGCCGAAGAGCATCACCTCCGACGCCAGAAACAGCCAGACGCCCAGCTTGCCGTTGTACAGCCCGGTGTCGGGCCGTGCCTGTACCGTGTAGGGAATCTCCATCGGCTCAGCCCTCCTGCGCGACCGCGTTTTGCGGCAGGTAGTCGTCGTCGCGCCCGGGGACGCTGTACTCGTACGGACCGTGGTAGACGACCGGCACGGTTTCGAAGTTGCCGTGACCCAGCGGCGGCGAGCTCGTCGCCACCCACTCCAGGGTGGTTGCCTGCCAGGGATTCGAGCCGACCGCCACGCCCTTCTTGATGCTCCAGAAGAAGTTGAAGATGAAGGGTAGCTGCGCCAGACCCAGCAGGAATGCCGAGTTCGACATGAAGGAGTTCCACACCAGCACTTCCTGGGCGTGCGAGTAGGTGACGCCACCGTCGTACAAGCGCCGCGACACCCCCGCGAGTCCCTGCAGGAACATCGGACCGAACACGCCGTTGATGAAGATCAGCGACGACCAGAAGTGGATCTTGCCGAGCATCTCGTTCATCTTCCGGCCGGTGACCTTCGGAAACCAGTAGTAGATGCCGGCGAACATGGCGAAGATCGTCCCGGGCGCCACCACGTAGTGGAAGTGCCCGATGACGTAATAGGTGTCGTGCAGGTGGATATCGGACGGCGCCAGCCCCAGCGGTAGCCCGGTGAGCCCACCGATGCCGAACATCGGCAGGAACGCGAGGGCGAACAGCATCGGCGTGTTGAAGCGAATCGACCCGCCCCACAGTGAGATCAGCAGGGCCGTGAGGATGATCACCGATGGGATCGAGATGATCATCGTGGTGGTCTGGAAGAACGCGTTCATGACCGTACCCATACCGGTGAGGAACATGTGGTGCGCCCAGACAATGAACGACATGAAGCCGAGGAATACCGAGGCGTACACCATCGACTTGTAGCCCCACAGCGGCTTGCGGGTGTTGTTGGCGATGACCTCGGCGACGATTCCCAGCGCCGGGAGGATCAACACGTAGACCTCCGGGTGGGCGAGGAACCAGAACAAGTGCTGCCACAAGAGCACGCTGCCGCCGCCGGCGACCTCGGCGATCTGGTTGCTGACCACCAGACCCGTGGGCATGAAGAAGCTGGTGCCCATGACGCGATCCATCAACTGGAAGATGCCGGCCGCCTCCAGCGGCGGGAACGCCAGCAGCAGCAAGAAAGCGGTGACCAACTGCGCCCAGACGAAGAACGGCAGGCGCATCCAGGTCAGCCCCTTGGCCCGCAACTGCACGATCGTGGTGATGAAGTTGACCGAGCCCAGCAGCGACGAGGTGATCAGCAGGACCATGCCGACGAGCCACCAGGTTTGCCCCTGGGTCGCGATGTTCGACAGGGGCGGGTACGACGTCCAGCCCGAATTCGCCGCGCCGCCCGGTGCGAAGAAGCTCGCCAGCATCACCAGACCGCCGGAGGCGTAGACCCAGTAGCTCATCATGTTGAGCTTCGGGAACGCCATGTCGGGGGCGCCGATCTGCAGCGGCACGACGTAGTTCCCGAACGCACCCACCGCCAGCGGAACGATGCCCAGGAACACCATGATGGTGCCGTGCATGGCGCCGAGCTGGTTGTAGAACTCGGGCAGGACGATGCCGCCGGGAGCGTTCGCCTGACCCAGCAATCCGCCGATGAAGGGCACCGGCTGCCCCGGATTGCCGAGCTGCCAGCGCATGACCAGCATCAGCATGAAGCCGAAGAACAGGAACAGAAGCGAGGTGATCAGGTACTGCAGGCCGATCACCTTGTGGTCGAGAGAGAAAACGTACTTGCGGATGAAGCCTTCTTCGTGCCCGTGGTGATCGTCGTGAGCATCTGCGTGCTCGTGGGCCTCGGAGGAAAGCTCGGGCGCTTCTTCGGGCTGCTGTTCGATAGTCATCCGACCTACCTTGCGGATTTGTCTGGGCTGAGCGACCGCCGGATTCCCGGAACGTCGAGGACAAGAAACGCCCGGGGATGCTGCAACAAGCGGGAATGGCGGGAGTTTACCGGACCCTCTCCGTTGCTGGCAACTCACTTGAAATCAGAGTTTCTTACCTGTATTGCCGCTTTTCGAGCGTCAAAGTAGAGTCCTTCACATGACCGAAGCCCTCTTTCACGAAGACGCGTATGAGCGCGAGTTCCGAGCGATCGTTACCGGCATCGACAAGCCGCGAGCGGGGGTGACCCTCGACCGCACGGCCTTTTATCCGGGCGGCGGCGGGCAACCGCACGACACCGGAGCGCTGCACGTACCCGGCGATGTGCTCGACGTGGTCAAGGTCAAGAAAGACGGTGACGATCTGCTTCACCTCGTGACCGCAGGTGCCGAGCTTCCGGAAGAGGGCACTCCGGTCACCGGCATGCTCGACTGGGAACGTCGCTACGGGCTCATGCGCACGCACACCGCCATGCACATCCTTTGCGGTGTCATCTGGCGCGACTACGGGGCCCAGGTCACCGGCGGCAACATGGTGCCTCTCGAGGGCCGCATGGACTTCGAGTTCGAGCGCATGCAGCGTGACCTGGTCGACGAGATCGAGGCCAGCATCAATGCCGAAGTCGAAGCGGCTCGCGACGTCGTCGTCCGCACCTTGCCTCGGGCGCAGGCCGAGCAGATCCCGGACCTGATTCGCACGAAGATCAACCTGGTGCCCGCATCGATCACCGAGATTCGCACGGTCGAGATCGTCGGCCTCGACCTGCAGGCCGACGGCGGCACCCACGTGCGGAACACCCGCGAGGTGGGCCGCCTGCGCATCGTCGACTACAAGAGCAAGGGGCGTATCAACAAGCGGCTACGCGTGGCCCTGGACGAAACGACCTGACGGGTCGCCGCCCCATCACCCGGAGTGCAAATCCTGCACGTCCGGGGATCTGCCACGTGCAAACGCTGCACGCTCATTCGTCGCGACCCGTGCCCGGGGGGCTGTCAGGGGTGCCGCCTGGCACCGGCAACGTTTCGCGGCGTGCGCCGGCAAACGGCCACGCGCAGGCGTCCTCCGCTTCCAGGCCGCCCAATCCGCTCACCTGCCGCATCGACGGCGAGTAGACAGGCACGGGTGAATCGCCGGCGGCATCGGGATTGCACTACCTGTCGGCAACATGCCCATGCACGTCCCCACAGCGGTGACCATCGGATTGATGAGCCACCCGAAGAAGGAGGAGAGCCGATGAGCGAATTGGCGCGGATGCGTGCTTCGCAAAGGAGGCTTCTGGCCGTGCTCCTGGTGGCTGCGGCGGCCCTATCGGGGGCGGGTTGCGGCGACGAACAGGCCTCACCCGCTGCCCCGGCGGTACCGGCGCCGCAGAACACGACACTCGGGGCAGGCTCCGGTTCCGGCAACCTGCTCTCCGACGCGGTCCTCGATGCGATGAATGACGGGATTCAGGACGAGTACCACGCGGAGCTCACCTACATGAAGGTGATCGAGAAGTTCGGCGAGGTGCAGCCCTTCTCCAACATCGTCTCCGCCGAGGAGCGGCACTCGGAAGCAATCGCCCGGTTGTTCGTCAACTACGACCTGCCCGTACCGCCGAGTCTTTGGAACCTGGACAACGTCCCGGAGTTCGCCACCCTGACCGACGCCTGCGCCGGCGGCGTTGCGGCCGAGCTCGACAACATCGCCCTGTACGACGATCTCCTCACCCGGGACTTGCCGCAGGACGTGCGCAACGTGTTCACCAACATCCGGGCGGCGCCCCTCGAGAATCACCTGCCGGCCTTCCAAGGCTGCTGTGCGTGCAGCCGGTAGCCGGCTTTGCTCCAACCGTCCCTCGGCCCGCACGCCAGCGGACGCCGATCGACGAACGAAGGAGGACGAGCGATGAAACGAACCCAGAGGGGCCTCGTGGCTCTCGCGACACTCGCACTCGTGGTGGCGACGGCGCTGCCGGCGACCGCTCGGGCGGTGCGATCGTCGGGCGAGCAGCGCGTGACCACCCAGGGGGGCCAGCGCGGTCAGCGTGGCCAAGGCGGCGCGACGGGTCAGCGGGGCCAGATGAGCCAGCAAGGACGGCTGACACAGCAGATGACACAGCAACAGCGACAGCTCATCCGCGCCACCGGGCCGCAGTCGCAGGGCGTTCGTGCCTGCACCGGCGCGGCCACCCAGATTCGCACCCGCGCTCGCGCGCTCGCCGGAGCGGCCGCGCAGGGCAACGGCGATCCCGGCCGCAACCGGGCGACGGCGGCCCAGATCGGCGATCAGGTGCAGTCGATGCTGCGGCAGCACGATCGCCTCATGGAAGGACTCAGCCCGCAGCAGCAGTTCTGGCTAGAGGACCAGAAGCGCGACCTGGCCCGGCAGCGCGATCGCATCCAGGAACGTCTCCGCGAGCTGAGCGCCGCGGTTCAGGACGCGCGGCCGGACCCGAAGCGCATCTCCGATCGTGCCGGCGGCCTGGCCGCCGAGATGGAGAGGTGGGAGCGGCAGTACCGGCAAATGGGCGCCGACATGGGCGTCGACTTCGACGAGGAGGAGAAGAAATGAAAGCTTCAAGGTTGGTCCCTATCGGGCTGGTGCTGCTGCTGGCAGCTCTGCTTTTCGCCTCCCAGGCCGCGGCTCAGGGGCGCGGGCGAGCCCGGAATCAGCAGCGTGAATACGATCCCGCCTCCGAGGCCACCATGACGGCCATTGTCCAAGAGGTCGCCATCGAGAACCGCCAAGGAACCCCCGGCGTGCACCTCGTGCTGCAGGCCGAAGAAGGTCCGGTCGTGGCGCACCTCGGGCCGGAGTCCTACCTGGCCGACCTCGGCGCCGGCTTCGCGGCCGGCGAGTCAGTGACCGTCACCGGCTCCCGCGCGACGATCGACGGTGAGCCGGCGTTGATCGTGCGGGAGATCCGTCGTGGCGATGCCTCCTGGACCCTGCGCGACGCGGCCGGTACCCCCGCCTGGCGCGGCGAAGGCTGGCGGGCGGCTGACGGCGACCGCGGGCGTGGACGCGGACGTGGACGTGCATCCGTTGCAGACCGCAGTGCGGGGACACGCCCGCGAGCCGCAGGAGCGGGCCGCGGCCGAACGGCCTCCACCGCGGCCGCCGGATCCGAGGATCGGCGTCCGGGGTCGGGGGCCCGTCGCGGAATGCGCTGGAGCGATGCCGCAACGGATGCTGCTCCGGCGGGAGAACGGCGACGCGCCGGTCGGAACTGCCCCTGTCGTGGTTCCCGGGCCATCGAAGGCTGACGGTCGGGAAGGCACACCCGGGCCAGCGAGAGCCGGGAGTGGGGTGCGGGCCCCATTCCCGGCTTCGACGGGAACTGCGAGCCCGACGATCGACCCTGTCGCCGGTTTGCCCATCGGCGCAGCGGAGCGATTCTGCTACGGTGTGAGTCGTTCCCGTGGGCCCACAGGAGCGCGCCCGTGAGCCGCCGTCAGCATGGACCCGAAAGCCTTGGCTCGTTCTCTGCCGGTCCTTTCTCGGCCGGGGTTCTTGTCGTTTGCGCGGCGCTGGCGGCGAGCGCGGCCTACAGTTACGTGACCCTTCTGCGGCTGCAGGACGATTTCCTCTCCAGCCGCGCGCAAGACCTGATCTCCGGGCTCGACGCCCGGACTCGCGGCCGCGGACCCGGGGGGCGGGCGGACGTCGACATGTGGCAATCGGCGCTCGACGAGATGCTGCAGGTCCATGCCGGCACCGTCGTCTTCCTCGAGGTCGTCAACTCGCGCGGTGAGGTCGTAGCCCGCGCCGGCGAAGAGCTCGCCGAGGCGTTCGTCTTGGATCGCCCCTTGCCGACGCCGCGCCGCGGCGGCCAGCGCGGTACGGAAACATCCGGAAGCTGGCGCATCCGCGCCGGCCTCGATCGGTCGTCGACCGCCTTCATCAGCCGCGCGGCGCGCGCTCAGGCGGCGGTCTCCGTCGTCGCCATTCTGACGCTGATCACCACGGCCGCCTATCTGTTCCGCAACACCCGGCGCTTCGTCGCACTGCGGGCACAAGAGGAAGCAGCCCGTCACCTCGCTGACCTCGGCCGCCTGGCGGCCACGCTGGCGCACGAGATTCGCAACCCTTTGGGGGCGGTCAAAGGGCTGACGCAGATTGCCAGGGAGAAGATCCCGGCCGACCACACGACGCAGGCACATCTACAAACCGTCGTGCAGGAGGCCGAGCGCCTCGAGCGACTGGTCACCGACCTGCTGCGCTTCGCCCGCCCGCGAACGCCGGAACTGTCGCGATTCGATCTTTTCGACGTCGCCTTGCAGGCGCGCGAAACCGTGCTCCAGGGGCAGGACGGAACCGGCGCCGAAATCCTCCTCGAGAACAGCGAGGCGGCAGGCAGCCGCGCACCGGTCGCCGCAAACGGCGAGCGCCGCGAAGGGATGTTGATCCACGCGGACCGCGACGGCGTGCAACAGGTGCTGCTCAACGTGCTGTTGAACGCACTGCAGGCCGGCGGTGACGACGCCCGGGTGCGCGTCGGGATGCGGCCGGCGGAGGATCCCGAGGAAATCGAGATCGTGATCGACGATGACGGACCCGGCCTTAAAGGCCGCGACCCCGAGGAGCTCTTCTCGCCCTTCTCCACGACCAAGACCCGTGGCAGCGGGCTCGGGCTGGCGGTGTCGCGACGGATCGTCGAGCAGCTCGGCGGCACGATCGACTTGCGGGATCGCCCCGAGGGCGGCGCACGGTGCACCATTGTGTTGCCGAGGGAACCGGCGGAGCCACTTTCCGGGCCCGGATCATGAGCGCAACGATTCTCGTCGTCGATGATGAGCCGTCGCAGCGACAGCTCCTGCAAGCCGTTCTGTCCGACGACTACGACGTGGTCCCCGCCGCCGACGGTGAAGAGGCACGGCAGTTGCTCGAGAAGAGGACCTTCGACCTCGTCATTACCGACGAGAAGATGCCGGTGATGACCGGGACCGAGCTCGTCGGCTGGGCACACGAGCACAGCCCGGAAACGCCCTTCATCGTTCTGACCGCCCACGGCTCGATCGAAACCGCCGTGAAGGCGATGAAGAGGGGAGCCCGCGATTACCTCACGAAGCCGCTGGAAAGTCCCGCCGAGCTCCGCCTGATCGTCGAGAGGACCCTGCGCGAGCGCGGCCTCGTGGATCGAACGCTGGTACACGAAGCCGAGGCGGAGGCCCGGTTTCCCGCGGACATCATCGCCGAAAGCGAGGCGATGAAGGAGGTCTTGTCCCTGGTCGACCAGGTGGCGCCGCAACCGACGACGGTCCTGATTACGGGGGAGTCGGGAACCGGCAAGGAGGTCGTGGCCCGCTTGATCCATCGCCGCAGCCCGCGTGCCGAGGGGCCTTTCGTGGCGGTGAACTGCGCCGCTCTCACCGAGACGTTGCTGGAGTCCGAGCTATTCGGGCACGAAAGGGGGGCTTTCACTGGGGCCACCGAAAGCCGCCGAGGTCGCTTCGAGCTGGCGAACGGCGGCACACTGTTTCTGGACGAGGTGAGCGAGATGGGTGCCAACCTGCAGGCCAAGCTTCTGCGCGTGCTGGAGGAACGAGAATTCGAGCGCGTCGGCGGCACCCGCACCGTAGCGGTCGACGTTCGAGTCATCGCCGCCACCAATCGCGATCCCGAGGCGGCTGTCTCGCAGGGGAGGCTCCGACACGACCTCTTCTACCGACTCAACGTGTTCCCGCTCCAACTTCCTCCACTACGGGACCGTAAGGCCGACGTGCTACCGCTCGCCGAATATTTCGTGCGCAAGATCTCGGCACGCATGGGACGACGGCCGAAGCCGATCGACGATTCGGCGCGCACCGAGGTTTGCCGCTACGACTGGCCCGGGAACGTGCGCGAGCTGCAAAACGCCATCGAGCGAGCCTTGATCGTCTCCTCGGGGCAGGCCATCGGCCTGCGCGACCTGCCGTTCGCGGGCGGCACCGGCGAACCGACGCAGGCCACCGCAGAACCGGTCACCCTGGCGGAAATCGAGCGCAGTGCGATCCTCGAGGCGTTGGAGCACAACGCCGGCAATCGGCGAGCCACGGCGGAGGAGCTCGGCATCAGCCTGCGCACGCTGCAGTATCGGCTGAAGGAGTACGGGGTGACGGAGGCGCGCTGACCGTCGCGCGTCAGCGGTTGCATAAGGCCCCTATTCGATCGACATGTACCCCAGTCCGTAGTGGCCGTCGCCGTCAATCGGTTCGATGCGCACGGATGCGACGAGCAGCGGCCCGGGCAAATCGAACCGGTGCGACACCAACCCGCCGCCGGCGCCGACCCGGATCGATCGCTCGATACGAGCGACGAAGTCGCCCTGGTTGACAACCACGCGGTAAACATCGTTGCCGTCGAGGCTGAGCGAAATCGTACGCGCGCGAATCGTCGGCTCGACCTCGACGTGCAGACCCACTTCGAAGCTCTTCGCCAGCGCAGCGACCGGCCATACGACGCCCTCCGCCACCTGAACCAGCCACTGCGTGCCGTCCGCGGGCCGCTCGTAGCTCAAGTCGGCGTACCGGACGTGGCGCTCCAGGGTCGTGAGCGGCAAACGGATCGCGGGATCGGCGTACTTCTGGCGGTCGAACTCGTAGCGGCTCGGCGTGTTCAGCCGGCCGATGGCCTTCATTCGCTCGAAGGTGAAGAGCGGCCCCGACACCACTCGTTGAACATCGTCGAACAGATCCTGTAGGGCGTGATCCTGCAGGCCGGCGGAGCGACCGGTCAGGAGGTCTCCGTAGCCGGTAGGCACCTTGCGAAACGCGTGGCCTACTCTCCAGTCCGCCGAGCGGATCGGGGGCAGGCGGGACAGGAACGCGTCGGTAAG
>CBDUAS010000054.1:0-11085 GCA_965365185.1 uncultured bacterium
CTGCATGAAACCGCTGAGCCCGTGCGGGCAGGATCACCGTGGCGACGCGGCGGACGGACACCGGGGTGGCGGTCGATGTCACCGACACCGGCCCCGGCATTCCCGAGCACGTCCTGCCGAACATTTTCGACCCTTTCTTCACCACCCGCGAGGTCGGCCAGGGCACGGGTTTGGGATTGAGCATGAGCCACAGCATCGTGCAGGCGCACGGCGGAGAGCTGAAGGTGCAAACGCGTCCCGGCGAGGGCACGACGTTCACCATCGAGCTGCCGCGTTCGACCGAGGAGCTGGACGCCTCGGAGAAGACGTCCGGCGGCACGCGCAAGGTTCCCGACTTCGTGTTGCGGGAAGAAACGGCCGTGGATCCGCTCGACATTCTCATCATCGATGACGAGCGCCAGATCCGCGAGCTGGCGCGCCGGTTCCTCACCGGCAAGGGCCACAGGGTCACCGAAGCGTCCACCGGCCGCGATGCGCTGAAGCTGGTGACGGCCAACGATTACGACGGCATCGTCCTCGACCTCCGCATGCCGGACCTGTCCGGCGAGGGGTTCTACGAGTGGCTGCGGAAGAACCGGCCCCACATGGCGACGCGGGTGACGATCATCTCCGGGGACCTCGCCAATCCGCAGACGGTGGAGATTCTCGAGCGCATCGGCCAGCCGTACTTGCTGAAACCGTTCAAGACGGCGGAGCTGCTCGCCTATATCGAGAAGAACGCCGAGGACGCAGCGGTGGCCGGCTGAGACGCCCGCGATCCGAGCAGCAACCGCTGCCCACGCCGCCGGCGGCAGGGTCTTGCGAGCCTGCTCATCGACGGCTCTCCCGGTCTCGGTGTCGCCGCAGTGGCCCCTTACTCATCCCACCACAACGGTCGTCACGCCAACCGGCGCATCACTTCCCGCGCGGATGCTCGATTGCTGCCTGTGCCGCGCTCAGCCTCGCCGCCGGAACGCGGAATGGCGAGCAGGACACGTAGTCGAGGCCGACCCGCTGCCAGAATTCGATCGACGCCGGATCGCCGCCGTGCTCGCCGCAGACACCGGTGGTCAGGCGCTCGCGCGCGTCCCACCCACGCCGCAGCGCCGCCTCGACGAGCACGCCGACGCCTTCCACATCGACGTGCTGGAATGGGTCGGTCGGCATGACGCCGAGCTCCTCGTACTTGGAGAGGAACTCCTGGCTGTCGTCGCGAGAGAAGCCGTAGGTCATCTGCGTCAGGTCGTTGGTACCGAACGAGAAGAACTCCGCGGTCTCGGCGATGGCGCCGGCATCGATACAGGCGCGCGGCGTCTCGATCATCGCTCCCACCGGGAATCTCAGCTCCTCATCGACCTGGCGCACGGAGGACCGGATCACGTTGTCGTTGATCCAGCGCAACTCGGCCTCATCGGCAACCAGCGGCACCATGATCTCCGGTCGTGGGTTGCCTCCGGAGTCGGTTACTTCGCGTGCCGCCGCAGTGATGGCGCGGACCTGCATGCTGTAGAGGACCGGGCTGGTGATCCCCAGCCGGCAGCCGCGATGCCCGAGCATCGGGTTCTCGCCCCGCAGCGCTTCGATCCGTCGGCCGAGGTCGCCGGCGTCGAGGCCCAGGCGTTCCGCCAGTGCGGCGATTTCACTCGGCTCCTCGGGAAGGAACTCGTGCAGAGGCGGGTCGAGCAGTCGTATGGTGACGGGCAATCCGTCCATCGCCCGCAGAATGCCGACGAAATCCTCCCGCTGCATGATCTCGAGCTCGGCGATGGCTTCGTCGCGGGACTTGCCGTCCGTTGCCAGGATGGCCGCCTGCACGTGCGGAAGGCGATCGGCGCCGAAGAACATGTGCTCCGTACGGCAAAGCCCGATTCCCTGTGCCCCCAACGAACGCGCCCGTCGCGCATCCTCCGGGGTATCGGCGTTGGCGCGCACACCCAGCTCGCGTGCCTCGTCCGCCCATCCCATGAGCGTGGAAAACGAACCGCTGACGTCGGGCTCGACGAGCTCGACGGCGCCGGCATAGATACAACCCGTGCTGCCGTCGATGCTGATGAGATCGCCTTCGCCGAAGGTGTGACCATTGACCTTCAGGCTGGGCTCGTCGAGATCGATGCGCAGCGCGCTCGCCCCGGTAACGCACGGCTTGCCCATTCCCCGTGCCACCACCGCGGCGTGTGAGGTCATACCGCCGCGCGCCGTCAGCACGCCGCGGGCTGCGGCCATGCCGCCGACATCGTCGGCGACCGTCATGGGTCGTACCAAGATGACATCGTCGCCGTCGGCGCGGCGTTTCTCCGCGTCCTTGGCGCTGAAGACGATCTCGCCGATGGCGGCGCCCGGCGAGGCCGGAGCGCCCTGGGCGATCACCTCCTGCTGGTTGTCGTCGGCGACCCGTGGGTGCAATAGCTGGTCCAGCGCGCCGGGCTCTACGCGGCCCAGCGCGGCGGAACGATCGATCAGGCCCTCCTGGACCAGATCGACGGCGATCTTGACCGCCGCCGCGGCGGTCCGCTTCCCCCGACGCGTTTGCAGCATGAAGAGCTCGCCGTCCTCGACCGTGAATTCCAGATCGAGCATGTCGGCATAGTGCTCTTCCAGACGGCCGGCAATCTCCAGGAGCTCACGATGGGCCTCCGGGAGCAGGACTTCGAGAGCCTGGGGGTCTCCGCTGTCGGCGTGCACGGGCACCGGTGTTCTGACGCCGGCAACGACGTCCTCTCCCTCGGCTTGCAGCAGCCACTCGCCGTAAAGCTTCGGTGTGCCGGTGGCCGGATCCCGGGTAAACGCGACCCCGGACCCGGATCGGTCGTTGAGGTTCCCGAAGACCATCGACTGCACGTTGGCGGCTGTTCCGAGATCGTTCGGCACGCCGTGCAGCTCACGATAGGTGCGCGCCCGAGGGGCATTCCATGAGCCGAACACGGCGGCGACCGCCCTTTCGACCTGCTCGACAGGATCGTCCGGAAACGGCTCGCCGACGGCGTCCTGGTAGAGGGCAAGGAATTTCTCGATGATGCCCTCGAGGGCGCTGGCGGGCAGCATGGCGTCGTTGGCGACGCCGGTTTCCGCCACCGCCTCGTCGAGGATGTCCTCGAACTCCTCGAGCTTCAATCCCTGGACGACGTTGGTGAACATCTGGATGAGTCGCCGGTAAACGTCGAAGGCGAAACGCTCGTTTCCGTTGCGCGCCAGTGCCTCCACTACCTCCGGGTTACACCCGAGGTTGAGGACCGTATCCATCATCCCCGGCATGCTGACCGCGGCACCCGACCGCACCGAAACCATCAGCGGCTTTTCCTTGTCGCCGAGGCCTTTGCCGCACATCTCCTCGAGACGTGTCAGGGCCTGGCGCACTTCTTCGCGTACTTCATCGGGGACGGCGTTGTGTGCCAGGTACGCGTGACACGCGGCGGTGGTGATGGTGAATCCGGGAGGTACGTTTACTCCCAGACGGGCCATCTCTGCCAGGTCGGCGCCCTTCCCGCCGAGCAACTCGCGGTCGACTCGGCTGCCGTCGGCAGTGCCCCCACCAAAGAAATAGACGTGCTTGAAAGGCATGTCGCCTCCATTACGTGTTTTCACCCCGAGCTTCACTGCCGGGGAGACCATGGTCCGGAATCAGACAACGGGGTAAGATTATCGCCTCAGGCCGGTTCTCGCATTCTTCGACGGCGACCGGGAGGTGATCCATGAGCGAAAGCGTGGATCTGATCAGCGTCGAAGTCGGCGCCGCCATGTGGGACCGCTTCTTCACCGTGGCACCTTTGGTGCTCGTAGGCACTCGGGAGAAGAACGGAGAGCATAACCTAGCGCCCAAGCACATGGCGTTTCCGCTCGGTTGGGAGGGGTACTACGGCTTCGTCTGCACGCCCGACCACGCGACCTACTGGAACGTGAAGCGCTCCGGCCAGTTCACCGTCAGTTACCCGCGTCCGACGCAGGTCATGCTCGCCAGCCTGGCGGCGACACCGCGTGACAAAGCTACGAATTGCAAGCCGTCTCTGAGCGCCATCGACACGGTTCCAGCGAAGGTGGTGGACGGTGTTCTTCTCGCCGACGGATATCTCCACTTCGAGTGCGAGCTCGTGCGGGTGATCGACGGCTTTGGCGCCAACAGCCTGATCATCGGCCGAATCCTCGCCGCCCATGTGCATCGCGACGCGTTGCGACATCACGAGGTCGACGACCAAGACCTGGTATTCCGGCGGCCCCTCCTCACCTACCTGCACCCCGGCCGATTCTCCCGTATTCGCCGCAGCCTGGCGTTTCCGTTCTACGAGGCGCCCGAGGACTGAGCCGTCGCTATGGGTCGAGGGCGGGCGCGGCCGCCTGTTGCTTGACCGTCAGCACCGGGCAGGTGGCGTAACGAACCACCTTCTCCGCGGTGCTACCGATCACCAAGTGGCTCACGCCCGTGCGTCCGTGCGTCGACATGACGATGAGATCTGCCGATTCCGCCTCCGCAGTGCGCACGATCTCCAGGCCGGGATCGAAGCCGCGCACCAGCAGCGTTCGCACGTCGAGATCGTCGGAAGCAATGTCTTCACCGGCCTCGCCGAGCCGATCGCGACCGCGAGCCTCGATCTCGTTGACGTGTTCCGAAGGAAGTGGCGGAAACCTCCAGTCGGGGTTGGCGGGGTCGTAGTCCCAGACCGTCACGACATGAACCATCAGCAGCTCGGCGCGGTAGTGCCGAGCGAACGACACTGCGGACTGCAGGGCCCGCTCCGAGCCCTTGGAGAAATCCGTCGCCAGCAGGACCCGCTCGCCACCGAACGGTCGCGGGGATTCCTGCCGCGGCGATACCGTCATGACCGGACACGAGGCCAGGCGAACCACTTTCTCCGCGACCGAGCCCCAGAGCACGTGGTCAAGACCGGTGCGCGCATGCGTCGGAAGCACGATCAGGTCCGGCGCTTCCTCCTCGGCAAGCCGGACGATCTCTCGGAAGGCGCTGCCGCGACGCACGACCGCACGCGGCGTGAGGAACTTCTGCTCGTCGGCATCCAAGAGGCCCTCTAGCTGCTCGACGGCCTTTTGCTCCATGGCGTCGTAGTAATCCTCGATGTCGAAGCCCTGGACCACGGGCCCGACATGTGGGTAGGGATAGTCGAGAATGTGGACCAGCACCAACTCGGCACCGAACTCGGTCGCCATGGAAACGGCTGGAGTCAGCGCGAATCGAGTGGCCTCGGAGAAGTCTACGGGGCACAAGATTCGTTTGATCACGCTGCACCTCCTCTGCTCTGGGAAGCTACTTCAGCAACAGCACGGGGCAAGGTGCACCGACCGCGAGGCGATAGCTCATCGTCGCCGCGCCCGATGCCGGATCGTCCGGATCGACCCGATGCGAGGCGACCACCAGCAAATCGCAAGCGTCGCCCGCGGCGCCGACGATTTCGTCGTAGCGGTTGCCGACGACGAGAAGGGCGCGCCACTCGATGTCTTCGGCTTCCAGCCGGGCGCCCAGCGCCGATATCTTCTCGGACGCCGCGATCTCGAGACGATCGTAAAACTCCGGGTCGACGGCAAGATCGATCCCCGGCACGGTCTGCACCACGTGCAGCAAGGTAACCCGGCCTTCCGGCGCCACGATCCGGCCGGCGAGATCGACCGCCGCAACAGTCTTTGGGGTGAAATCTACTGGCACCAAAACGCTATGAAACATTCGACCACCCCGGCGGTCTCGGCGGTAGCCCTTGCATCAAGGTTCATATTACGATAAAAAGGTCTGAAATTCTATTTACAATGGGCGGAAGCTCGGGGACTCAGCGCACCGTGGCGAGGCCGATTCCATGATCTATACCGGCTCAGCGAAGTACGCGATCCGCGCCATGGTTTGTCTTGCCGTCAACAACGGCGACGGAAGGCCCTTCTCGGCCGCCGGCGTCGCCGAGGCGGAGCAGATCCCACCCTTCTACCTTGCCAAGGTCCTACAGGACCTCGGCCGCGCCGGGCTGCTGAAGTCAGCGCGCGGGCGCGGCGGCGGTTTCTACCTCAGCCGACCGGCCGACGAGATCACGCTCCTCGAGGTCGTTTCCGCCGTGGAGGACCCCCGCCGACTCGAGGAGGAGTGCGTGCTGGGGATCGACGAGTGCACCGACGACACCCCATGCCCGATGCATGAGACCTGGAAGGCATTTCGGGACGGGGCGCTCGAGGCACTTCGTAGTCTTACGGTGGCAGAGCTCGTGGAGGAGATGGAACGCAAGAAGCAGCTCGCCACGAGCTGAATCTGCAGGAGTCCCGACGCTCCGAGAAGGGTCGCCGTGTGCCCCGGTGTGCGCGGCATCGACGTCAGCCGCCCGCCCGCCGCAGCGCCGCCTTGATGCGCGCCACGAAGCGCACCGGATCGATGGGCTTTCGGATGTAGTCGTCGGCACCTTCCTCGATCAGCTTCGCCTCCGTCTCGGGTTCCTGCTCGGCGGTCAGCACGACGATCGGAAGGGCCGCCGTCCGCGGTGCGCCGCGCGCCAGCCGGAGGAGGTCGTAGCCGTTGAGACGCGGCATGTCGAGGTCGGAGACGACCAGGTCCACGTGATCATTCGGGTGGTCGGAATTGATTCGTTCGAGCGCCGCGACGCCGTCTTCGGCTTCGGTAACGTCGAAGCCGGCTTTCGATAGCAGGCTGCGGGCAACCTGGCGGATGACGGGATCGTCGTCCACCAGCAAGACCCGGATCGTTTCCGACGGCTCCGCTTCGTCCTTCTCCTCGACCACGGACCGAGCCGAGGGTGTGGCGAGCGCTCGCTCCAGGTCGCGATCGGTGGTGACTTGTCGACCCGCTCCCCCGGTCTCCGGCTCGACCGTCGAATCGGGCGCCGCGGTCGGCCCGCTCGAACCGCGGGAGCTCTCGCCCAAGGCGCGATCGACTTCTTCGAGTGTGGTGACGCCCTGACGGACGAACTCGAGAGCGCCCTCCCGCAACGACCGCATGCCGTCGTCGATCGCTTGCTGCCGCAAAGCATCGATGCCGGCGCCCTCGAGAATGAGCTCTCGAAGGGCCGCGGTCGGGATGACGGTCTCGATGACCGGCAGGCGGCCTCGATACCCGATGTCGTCGCACACAGGGCAGCCTATGGCACGCACCGTCGGCGTCACGCCGTAACGCCGTGTGAGGTGCTGCTCTTCGTCCGTGAGGTCACCTTCGATCGTCTCCGCGCAATCATTACAGAGCTTGCGGAGCAGCCGCTGCGCCACCATGCCGCAGACCGAGTCGCTGATCGACGCAGCCTGAACGCCCAGGTCCTGCAGCCGGGAGACCACTCCGAGAGCCTCGTTCGTGTGCAGCGTCGCGAGCACGAGGTGGCCGGTTTGCGCCGCCTGGACGGCGATCTCACCGGTTTCCACGTCGCGTATTTCGCCCAGCAGAATGATGTCCGGGTCCTGGCGCAGGATGGCGCGCAGCGCCGACGCGAAGGTCACGTTTCGGCGCGGCTCCACCTGGATCTGGGTGACGCCCGGGAGCTCGTACTCCACGGGATCCTCGACCGTCATGATGTTGACGTCGCCGGTGTTGAGCTCCTGCAGTGCCGCGTAGAGGGTCGTCGTCTTGCCGCTGCCCGTGGGCCCGGTTACCAGAACGATGCTGTCACGGTGAGCCAGCATGGAGCGCAGACGCTGCAGGTCCTTGTCGGGCATGTGGAGGTCATCGATTCCGGGCGCGGTGTCGGAGTACAGCACCCGGATGACCGCCTTTTCGGCGTCGCGCGTCGGTACGGTGGAGATCCGCAGGTCGTAGTAGTCGTCCTCGACGCGGATGCGTGCGCGGCCGTCCTGCGGTCGCAGCCGATCGGCGATGTCCATGTCGCCGAGGATCTTGATGCGCGAGATGATCCGGTGGAGGACCGGCATGGGAATCCGCATGCGTAGCTGCAGGACGCCGTCGACTCTCAGGTGGACCGTACCGACGGCGCGCCCGGGTGCGAGATGAATGTCGCTGGCCCGCTGCGCGATCGCCTCCGTCAGGATGAGATTGCTGAGCCGTACCACCGGCTCTCCGGCCGCTTCCTCCTCGTCCAGCGGCTTCGGTCCCTGGTCCTCTACCAGATGAACGCCATCGACATCCGCGCCGATGTCCTCCAGCAGGCTTGCGGCGGCCGATTCGGGCCGGTAATGCGCCTCGATCATCTTTTCGAGTACAGCAGGAGATGCGATCTCGAATACCGGCCGTCGGCCGGAGGCGAAACGCAGCTCCTCCTCCGTTGCCAGGTTCGTCGGGTCGCTGATCGCGGCCACGATCTCGCTGTCGTCGATGCGCAGCGGGAAGATCATGCAGGCGCGGGCGAGGCGTTCGGGTACGAAGCGGAGTGCCTGAGGCTCGGCGACCTCGAATTCCGCCAACTCGAGCCCGAAACGTTCCGCCACCCGCCCGGCGAGCTCGGCCTCGCCGAGGCCGGCGATTCGCTGGGCCTCGGCCCACAAGCCAGCGATGGAAAGACCAGGTTCGACCTCGACGGCGTCCTGCGGACGGCCGGCCACCTCCAGGGCGAGCTGGACAATCCAATGGGACCTCCGTGACGCTTGCGTTATCGCGCTCATCGTGCGGGGACCTCCACCGTCATCCCTCCGAGCGGCCGCCTGGCGACGGAAGCCATAGCCAGACGCGCCGGGGTGTCACGGTCTTTTGACCTTGGTACATCTGACCGACGTGCCGCACGATCTCACGACCTGCGGCGTTCCGGCCGCCGCCGTCGATTCCGAGCCGCTTGGCACGGGCCCGTAACTGGTAGCGATAGCGCAGGTCCTTGTACGTGAAGGAAAAACCCTCGGGCAAGAACGGCGCCAGTCCCGCCGGCACCCGCCCCCAACCCGCACCGGGCGGATACGAACCGTTCTCCATCCGGTACGTGAGCACGGCGTCATGGATAATCTCGACGTCGGCGAGGACGCGCCCGGCGTCGGCCCTGGCCATGGCGTCGAGCAAGCTGGGTACCGCAATGTTGGCGACGATGCCGATGACGGCGACGACCACCAGTACCTCGACAAGGCTGGCCCCTTCCTCGGACTCACCGCGCATCTTTGACCTCACGGAAGACCAGATCGGGGTCCTCCCGAGAATCGAAGCGGAACGTCTCGTCTCCCACGGTGACCGAAAGCAGGTAACGATGGGGCCCCACGAGCTCGTAGGAAAACGGCTCGTCCTCGCCGTCGGGGCCGTCGGGACCGATGAATCCGGGGACCGACGGATAGCTCCCGTCCTGCCGATGGGCGAGCTCGAGCTCCTCCACGGCGTCGCTCAGCAACAGAAGGGCAACTTCGCGTGACTCGGCGGGCGATAGCCGCTGCGCCTGGGTATCGCCGAACCAGCGGAACCCCGAGAGGTTCAGCGCGGTGAGCGCGAGACAGGCAGGGACCAGCATGACCGCGGCGATTCGCAGACGGCGTGCGCGCACCTCGAGAAGCTCTGCCTCCCGCTCTCGAGCGGCGGTCTCGGCGGCGACCTCGCCGGCGATCTTGCTCATGGCGTCGCCGACCAGATCTCGCACCGTATCCGGGACCTGGCGCTGTCTGCTCATTACTGTTTCATAAACTTCAAAAGTGTCTGAAACTGTGATTTACAAAGCATACCTAGCCAAAGAAATCGAACAAACACCAGAAATCAACCCGGGCGGGCCGAGCGCGGGTCTCCGGTGCGAGACAGCAGCTAGCGATGCCTCTGGAACCAGCAGTAGGTGAAGAGCTGCTCCCCGCCGGACGGCGTTCGATGGGCTTCCGGCAGTTCCCGCCGGAGCTCGTACTCATCGCCCAGCACGCCGTGCAGCCCGGCGGCATCGTTGCGCCTCACCTCGAGGCCGCTGCATCGTTTCGGGCCCGCGGGGGCGAAGGTCGCCAGGATGACGTGGCCGCCGCGGACGAGAGCGCGGTCCAGCGCGGCGACGTAGCGTCCTTGATCGCTTTCGTCGACGAGGAAATGAAAGGCGGCGCGATCGTGCCAGAGATCGAACGACGCGCGCGGGAGCTCGAGCTCGGTCACGTCGCCCTCGAGCCATCGAACTGCGGCGCTCTTGGCCCCGAGGCGCTGCTGCGAGACGGCCATCGCACGAGCCGATATGTCCAGCACCGCAACGGAGCTGAAACCGGCGGCCAGAAGGTCGTCGACGAGCGTCGAGCTACCGCCACCGATGTCGATGACGCGAGAGTCGGCGCCGATGCCGGTCTCCTCGATGAGCTGCAACGAGGCACTGAGGTGAGGTTGGTACCAGCTTACCTCCGTACTGGGCTTCTCAGCATAGACTCGCTGCCAGTGCGCTCGCCTGGTCATCGGGGCACCTCGGCATGATCCGGCGCAGGCCGACCGGCCGGTCGTTCTATAGGGTCGAGTGCCCACAGAATACTTCGAGGTAAAAGAAAAAGGCTCCTGAGGCTGGACTCGAACCAGCAACCCTCCGGTTAACAGCCGGATGCTCTGCCAATTGAGCTACTCAGGAACCTGCACGGTACAAACGGCACGTATTGGCATTACGTGCCTCCAGTGTGAACCGTAGCAAAGGCATCATCCCCTCTCAAGCAGGGGCGCTCCGGGCTCAGCCCACAAGAACCGCGGCACGGGAGCCCCCGGAGTGCCTGCGCATGGAACGGTTCGGACTCTCGCCGCGGCTTGCCTATCGGCCCCTGTCAGAGCTCGTGTCGGCCCTCGAGCGAGCGCGCCATGGTGACCTCGTCGGCGTATTCGAGGTCTCCGCCCACGGGAATTCCCGAGGCGATGCGGGAAACCGTGACACCGAGGGGCTTGATCAGTCGGGCGATGTACGCCGCCGTGGCTTCACCTTCCACCGTCGGGTTCGTCGCCACGATCACCTCGCGCACGCTGCCTTGCTTGACCCGGTTCAGCAGATGGTCCAGATGCAGCTCTCGAGGTCCGACGCCGTCCAGTGGTGACAGAGCGCCGCCGAGCACGTGATAACGGCCCGGAAACCGTGAGGTGCGCTCGATCGCCTCGACGTCGAGGCTCTCTTCGACGACGCACAGCAGGTCGTCCTGGCGTCGCTCATCCGCGCAGAACGAACAAGGATCGGTGTGGGTGAGGATGTTGCAGCGACTGCACGGCTTGACCCCCGAGCGCACCGCGAGAATGGCGTCGGCGAGGCGTGCCGCTTGCTCCTC
>CBDUAS010000055.1:0-11036 GCA_965365185.1 uncultured bacterium
AAGGGCTCTTGTCCTTGGAGAACCGCGTATCGCGATAGATGCGGAACATCGATCCGCCGGTCTTGCGGTCGTCGGCGCGGAAATACGGGCTGATGTCGGCCAGGTGGGGCGCGAAGTCGCGAACGAACTGCAACGCCGGTTCCCGCAGGTCGTCTTCGAAACGCTGTTTGTTGACCTGGAACCAGTCGCGGTTGTTGTTGTCGGCGAGGTCGCGGAGGAACTTGAAAGCTCTGGGCGTCAGTCGGGCGGTTGCGGACATGGGCGTCTTTCCGGATGAAGGGGGACCGACCTGGAGACCGACAAAATAGCAGCCGGGCTCCGGGATTGCTCAGGAACCGCCGCCGCTTCGTTTGTCGAACAACAGCGGCCGAAGGTGCGTGCAAGCAGCGACGGCATCCAACGCGGTGCGGTGCCGTATCGAGCGCGGCGAGCTAGCGTGCCCGGAGCCACGTGCGAGCTCGCACGAAGCCGGCGAAAAGCGGCGCCATGCGAACGACGTCGTACCCGAGTCGAGCGCTGCTGCGAGCGACGTAGGCGGCCACCAACCGTTCATCGAGCTCGCTCGCGGGGCGACGCGCGGCTTCGTCGGCGTGGATATTCCCGGACTCGGGTTCGACGTCGAAGCTCGAGTTCGAGCGACTGGGGCGGCCGGCGACGGTTGGGTGGCGTAAGCACGGGTGCTGCTCGACGTGGAGAAAATCGGCAACCCGCTGCAGCTCACCGTCGGGAGCCGACACCAGGTCCTCGTAGCGAACCACCAGGTGGGAAGCTCCGCGGCTCCCGGTCTCGAGGGCGATACGCATCGACGCCGCAATCTCGCTCATCACCCGATGGGGGCGGCGGAAATGTCCAAAGACCCGTTCCTCCAGCGTTCGTCGGGAGGCCACGACCGCCCGCGGGTGACGGATCATCTGAATCAGCCGCGCCGACGGAAAGGCCCGCTGCAGCGCAACCAGGTGAAGCTCGTATGTCGGGGTCTTGTCTACCCAGTAGCGCGGACCGTCGCCACGCGGGTCCTCGGTGCGTGAGTCGTTATAAGCCAGGACGATCGCCAGATGTGGCCACAGGGGATTGCGCCCGCCGAGAGCGTCGCTCAGTACTCCCCACCAGCCCTGTACGCGGCGCGCGAACTCCACATACGGATTTGCGCCGGCTGCGGCCCGACCGAGGCACCAGAAGGGCTCGCGATTGGTCGGGTTGGCGAGACGACGGAGCCACTCGCGGGTGAGGAAACCGCAGCGGTCCGCGGCCGGCACGCGGTCCAAATCACGCTTCACGGACGTCAGGAAGGTCCCCTCGGACGGCAGCACGCACAGGTCGGGATGGCCATCGAGAAGATCTCGCAGCAGCGTCGTCCCACTCCGGTGAACGCCGCAGATGAAGACCGGGCGGGCGGCCAGAGCCATACCTGATCGCTGCCGCGGTGGGTCCGGCGTTAGCGGTTCCGCTGCCTCCGCCGCCGACCAGACCTCCGCCGACCACTGCTCGGCGGCGGCGATCAGCGTCGCGCGCGGGGGCCCGGCAGCGGCGCTCGCCGAAAGGCGGTCGAGCTCCTCGGCCAGCACATGCTCGCGTTCAGATGGCACCATGGCCCGGTCGCGCGTCGCTCGGATGCGCACCGGTCATAGCAGGGCTTCGGACCACGCCTCCTCGTTGAAGCCGACCAAGGTGGTCTTGCCGGACCGCGCCGTCGGCGCCCGCATGTTGCCGGTGCCGCCGAGAAAGCGGTCGAGCACGTCGTCGTCGACCTTGCCGCCGGTGTCGAACGTCTCCAGCTTCTTGCCCTTGGCGACGACGACCCGCGACGAGCCGGCGAGGATCTCGCGGGCGTCGTCGCGCTGCAGCTTGCGGGATGCGGGGACCTTCTCCGCGGGCTCGATACCGTGCGCGTCCATGAACTTGGACGCCTTGCCGCAGCTCGTTCAGCCGCTGCGGAAGTAATACCAGTCGATCGATTTGGCCATGATGAGGCTCCGTGACAATGCGATGGATGGGTGGGCCGGTGGAGCCGACGATAAGTCGGGGCCTGGCGAATGTCGAGTGAGGGCAAGGTGCGCTCCGCCGCGGGCCTCGGCTTCGACCCGCTCACGCCGATCGACGAGGTCCGCGCGCTGCTCGCCCCGCCGGCATTCGTGTCAGGCCGGCTCGTTGGATTTTCCGGCTGCAAGAGGTCTTTCGTGATCGGCACAATGTAAAGAGCAAGAAGGCTCTCGCTCGCCGAGCGAGTCCGAGGGTAGAGCGAGATCCGACTCCCGGGGCTCGCCGCAGGGGACGAATCGACGTGGCCAAGCTTTCGTTCGGCAAGGGAACGCAGGGCAAACCGGGCAAGAAGCCGGGCCGGGGGGCGATCGTCTTTCTTGTCCTCTTCGCCCTGCCGTTCGCCGGCGGGGGAACGTTCGTCGGCTACCTGGCGGGCTCGATGCTCACCACCTGGGTGCGGGCGCAGTCATGGGACGAGGTTCCGGCGCGCATCCTGAGCGCCGACCTGGACGTCAACAGCGGCGACGACAGCACCACCTATCGCGTCCGCGCCGTGTACGAGTACGACTATCGCGGCAACACCTACACGTCCGACCGTGTGGCCGGCGGCTTCGGCTCCGACAACATCGGCTCGTTCCACCAGGACAAGTACGCCGAACTGAGTGCCTACCTCGAATCCGACCGCGCGTTCCGCGCCTTCGTCAACCCGGACGATCCTTCCGAATCGCTGCTCTATCGCGAGCTCCGCTGGGGCATGCTCGCCTTCCAAGCGATCTTCGCGCTGGTCTTCGGCCTCGTCGGCTACGGGCTCATGTTCGCGGCGTTTTTCGGCAGCCGCCTGGTCAAGGAAGCCGAGCGGCTCAAGGAGCGGCACGCCGACCAGCCCTGGCTGTGGGAGAAGGACTGGGTCGATGGGCGTATTCAGGCCGGATCGCGCGGCAAGATGATCGGTTCGATCCTCTTTGCCCTGCTCTGGAATCTGATCTCGGCGCCGATCTTCTTCATCGTTCCCCGCGAGGTCGTCGACGGCAACCGGATGGCACTGATCGGGCTGCTGTTTCCCGTGGTGGGCGCTGGGCTCGCCGCCTACGCCATCTACGCGGCGCTGCAATGGCGGAAGTTCGGCAACTCTCAACTGGAGCTGTTCTCCAACCCCGGTGTTCTGGGTGGATACCTCGAGGGGCGCATCCACACCAACATCCGCGCCCACCACGGCGACGGCTTCCGCGTAACCCTCGCCTGCGTTCGCAAAGAGACCAGCGGCTCGGGCAAGAACCGCAGCAGCAGCGAGCGCACGCTCTGGCAGGACACCGTCGAGGTGTCCGCCGGCGAGCTGCTGGCGGGGCCGCGCGGCGCCAGCGTGCCGGTTCGCTTCGCCATTCCCTACGACGCGGGCCCGGAGAGTGACCCCGACGCTTCCGGCGCGATCAAGTGGCGCGTCGAGGTGGAGGCCGCGCTGCCAGGCGTCGACTACTCCACCCACTTCATCGTGCCGGTATTCAAGACCCCCGACAGCGATCCCGCCCTGCAGATGGAGGTGCGAAAGCCGCCGCTGGCGGAATCGGTCGACGCCGCAGCCGAGCTCGAGGCCATGGGCATCCTGCGCCAACCCACTCCCCAGGGCGGCGTGGCGTATGTCTTCCGCCGTGCCCGCGCCAAAAGCGCGGCGATCGGCCTGAGCATCTTCACGCTGATCTGGTGCGGCTTCATCTGGTTGATGATCGAGCTCGGTGCACCGATCTTCTTTCCCGTCGTCTTCGGGCTGTTTGCCTTGCTGATGCTGGTCGGCATGGTGGATCTGTGGCTCAAACAGACCCGCGTGCAGGCCGAGGGTGGCCGGCTTGCCTTCAATCGCCGACTGCTGGGATCGGGCAAGACGCTGATCTTCTCCGCGGGCGACATTGCCAAGCTCGAGGTCAAGCGGGGCATGCAGTCGGGCAACAGGCTCTACTACCGGATCGAGCTGCACACGCAGGCGGGAAAAAGGCACACACTCGCTTCGCAGATCACCGACCAGCGCCTCGCCAAGCGGATGATCGACGACCTCGAATCGGCATTGGCGACCTGACTCTCGAAGGCGGTCACCCGGCGGGCAGGCTGGGTGGCGAGCACCGTGGCCAACCTGGAATCTCCCCTAGCGCTGCGTCTCCCAGCGCGTTTGTGAGATCTCGTCGTCGTCCGCGTGCGAGGCGCCGATCTCGTCGAGCATCCGGCCGTCGATGGTGACGAACGATGGCGCTGCCGTGCGGTCGAGCGAGCCGAACGACCGGACTCCGGAGCGCTCCCCCGAGGTGCGTGCCGCGCGATCGGCGCTGGTAAAGCTTCCGGAGCGAAACTCCACCGCCATTTCCTGCAGCTCGGAGCGCGGGTAGCGCGCAAACCACGACTTCCACCAGGCGGCTGCGTCCTCCGGCGTCCAGGTGCCTGCGGCCTCGCAACCGAGAAGCTGCTTGCGGAGCACCAGGGTGCTGGTGGGGCGCTGGCCGGGGTCCTTCGCCAGGCAGCGCAGGATGATCGCCTCCAGGTCCCGCGGCACCGACGAGAGCCGAGCCGATGGCCGGATCGGCACCGAGATCTGATGATGCCGGATGAACTCCGCCACGGTCTCGGCATCGAAGATGGGCTTTCCGGTGAGCAGAAAATAGCCGACCACTGCCAGAGAGTAGATGTCCGACAGGCGTGAGACCCCACCTTCGCGCACCGCCTCGGGTGCCATCGTCTCGGGCGTGCCGATGACGCGTTTGTCGTCTGCGCTCACCTGCGCCGCAGCTTCCGTGGCAAAGACGCCGAGGTTCTTCACCAAACCGAAATCGAGGATCTTCACGACGTCGTGCTCGCCCCCCTGCTCGCACAACATGATGTTCGCGGGCTTGATGTCCCGGTGCACGATGCCCTTGGAGTGAGCCTCGCCCAGAGCGCCGCAGGCGGCGCTCAGCACGTTGATCGCTCGGCCGGGCGGCATCGGCCCGTCGAGCTCGACGATGTCGCGAAGGTCGGCGCCATCGAGGTACTCCATGGCGTAGTAGAAGACCCCTTCGGGCGTACGACCGTAGTCGAAAATCTCCACCGTATTGGGGTGGGTCAACCGGCTGGTCTGCTGCACCTCTTGCTCGAAACGCTTCAGCACGCCCTCGCCGGTGATGTCCGGTCGCAGAAGCTTCACCGCGGTGGGCCGTTTGAGCATCGCGTGGCGCGCCAGAAACACCTCTCCCATGGCGCCGGCGCCGACGCTGCCGTGAATCTCGTACTGGCCGAGCTGCTGCGCCTGATAGCTGCGTTGTCGCAGGCCGAGGTTCACGCGCGAAGCTACGGCAGCCACAGCTATCGAGCCCAGAATCAGCATCTGGTTCTGCACCAGCATGTCGATGAAGTGGCCCTGCGGATAGGGCACGTTGGGGAACGCGTAGGACGCCCCGTAGAAGAGCTGAATCGTCAACACTCCCAGCGGCGCCGGCAACGAAATCGCCACGGTCCGCTGCGCCGTGCTCGGCACCAGCATCCCCCTAGTGAGGATGACGAAGCACAGAAAAGGCACAACGACGGGAAAGCCCGAAAACGAGAAGTCGTGCTTCGCCGCGTACAAGACGAGCACGGGGATCACCAACGCCTGCAGAAAGACCCCATCCAGGACGACCAGGGTCCCCGGAGAGACGTGCCGTCGCCGCAGCGTCCGGTACAACCCCGCGGCAAGCGCCAACAGAATGGTGATGATGGCGTTGGGGAAGCCGATCAATACGCGGACCAACTCGCCCAGGTAGTTGCCTTCTGCGCTGGCGACGTTGACCGCCGCAAACGACGCCAGGAGAAGTGCGGAGAAAGCCGCCAGGGCCCCCGTGAGGATCCGCAGCCTGCCCTGCAGGAAAGCCCGCGTCTCTTCCTCGAAACCGACGTTGTCGCTCTTGCGCGCGGTGTTCCGCGGGTCCGAGGTGTCGATGGCGCTCAGCAATGTCATGAACGATCCGGATGCAGAGGTATGAACGCCCGCTCGTGCCGTCTCGTGCTTCCGCCCTCGAAGGCGGCTCACCGCCCGGGCGGTGCCGATCCGGAGAGGCACGATAGAGATTAGACGCACGGGGGGCCGCGCGGGTTCAGTCGCGGTGTAAGATTTCTGTCTCTCGTGGGGGCGAGTGCGGCCGGGCCTGTCAGGGGACAAACCGGATTGCGCAGCCCATGAGCAGCCCCCCCGTCTCCGCGCACGCGACGACGCGCACCGCGTCCGCGACCTCGATTCCGTCTTCGGCGCCCGCTTCTCGTTCACCCACCGCGCTCGAGGGGGATTCCGCCCACCTCGGCAAGCTCAACCCGGCGCAGCGTCGCGCCGTGAGTTACGGCCTGCCGGCACGAGCGGGGAAGTCGGGCGCCGACGGCGACGAAGCGAGCACCTCGCCGCCGTTGCTGATCATCGCCGGAGCCGGCACAGGCAAGACGATGACCCTGGCGCACCGCGTCGCCGAATGTGTGCTGCGAGGCCACGACCCCTCCCGTGTCCTGCTGCTGACGTTCACCCGCCGGGCGGCACGCGAGATGACGCGGCGCGCCGAACGCATCGTGGCGCTGGCCACACGTTCGCGGAGCGGCGGACGCGCGATCGGCAACGGCTCCCTCCGCTGGGCCGGTACGTTTCACTCGGTGGCCAACCGGCTGCTGCGCCTGCATGCGGAATCGCTCGGACTCGATCCCTCCTTCACCGTGCTCGACCGTTCCGACGCCGAGGATTTGCTCGACGTCGTGCGCCATCAAAGCGGTTTGTCACGGCAGAAGAAGCGGTTCCCTCGCAAGGGCACCTGTCTGGCGATCTACTCCCGTTGCGTCAACAGCGGTGCGACGATCAAGACGGTGCTCGAGCACGCCTTCCCCTGGTGCAGTGACTGGGAGGACGAGCTGCGCGAGCTGTTCCGCGGCTACGTCGAGGCCAAGCAGGCACGCTCTGTGCTCGACTACGACGACCTTCTTCTGTGCTGGTATCACCTGATGCGCGAGCCCTCGCTGGCCGAGCGGGTCTCCGCGCGCTTCGACCACGTGCTCGTCGACGAGTACCAGGACACCAACTCCCTGCAAGCGTCGATACTTCTGGCGCTCTGCCCCAACGGTCGTGGCCTCACCGTGGTCGGCGACGACGCCCAGGCAATCTACGCGTTCCGCTCCGCCAGCGTGCGTAACATCCTCGATTTTCCCGAGCACTTTCGCCCGCCGGCTGAGGTGATCACGCTGGAACAGAACTACCGATCGACGCAGCCGATCCTCGACGCCGCCAACGCCGTGATCGGGTACGCGGCGGAACGCTACACCAAGGACCTGTTCTCTCAGCGACCCTCGCAACTCAAGCCGCGGCTGGTCACCGTCGAGGACGAGAGCGACCAGACCGAGTACATCGTCGAGCAGGTGCTGCAGGCCCGTGAGGCCGGGTTGGCGTTGCAGGACCAAGCCGTGCTCTTTCGCACCACACACCACTCGGACTTGCTGCAGGTCGAGCTGGCACGGCGCAACATTCCGTTCGTCATGTACGGAGGGTTGCGCTTTCTCGAAGCAGCTCACGTGAAGGACCTGCTGTGCGTTCTGCGCTGGGCCCAGAACCCGCGCGACGGCATCGCCGCCTTCCGCGTCCTGCAGCTCTTCGCCGGCGTGGGCCCGGCTGCCGCGCAGAAGATCCTGGAGGCGGCGACCGCCGACGCCTCGCGCGAGGGCTTCTCGCTAGTCGGTATCGACCCTCCGGCGGCGGCACGCCAGGATTGGCCCGCGTTCGTCGAGCTGATGGACAGCCTCACGCACCGGGGGTGTGAATGGCCGGCGCAGGTGGGCGAAGCCCGACGTTGGTACCAGCCTCATCTCGAGCGTATCTACGACGCTCCCATGGTGCGCGCCGGCGACCTCGAGCAGATCGAGCTCATCGCCTCGCAGTATCCCGACCGCGAGCGCTTTCTGTCCGAGATCACCATCGACCCGCCTTCAGCCAGTGGAGAGCTTGCCGGCGTGCCACACCTCGACGAGGACTTCCTCGTCCTGTCAACGATTCACTCCGCCAAAGGGCAGGAGTGGGACCGGGTCTTCGTCATGAATCTGGTCGACGGCTGCATTCCTTCGGACATGGCCACGGGCTCGGCCGAGGAGGTCGAGGAGGAACGGCGCTTGCTTTACGTGGCCATGACCCGGGCCCGCGATGAGCTCGACCTCGTTCACCCGCTACGTTTCTACGCGCACCGTCAGAACCGCCTGGGGCAGCGCCACGTCTATGCGCCGCTGTCGCGCTTTCTTCCCGCGGCGATCGCCGATCGCTTCGAGGTAACGACGTATGGCCGGGCCGCGGCACCGGACGCCGCTCCCGGAACAGGACCTGCTGTGCGTGTCGACGTCGCTTCACGCCTGCGCGAGATGTGGTGAAGCAAGGTTTGGTTTCGATCACGCGCCTTCAGGCGCGATGCGCTCGGCGACGTCCCCACCAGAGCACGAGCAAGACATTGGCCGCGCACGCCACGACGACTCCGACGATCAGAGGCATCAGCCAGGGCGCGTTGACGTAAGGCCGCAACGGGACGAACAGGCAGACGGGCGCCAGGGCCATGACCGTCCACGCCCACACCCAAAGGAATATGAAGCGCAGCCCCACCCATGCCCACAGGGACAGGAAGAACAAGACGGCCCACCAACGCGACAAGGGTGCGATGCCGCGGATCATGTGCGTCTCGGGGCCGCCCACAAGGGCGACGACGATCGCGAAGCCGATCACGATCCATGTCCCGAGGAGCGCCGCTCGGCGCCGAACGATCCAGATCTCCAGCCTTTCACGACGGGTCATGCAGGCATTTCATCGCACCGAGGAGGACGCCGGAAGCCTTTTGTCCCACGTCCGTTCGTGGGATTCGGCGCCCGCCCGCGAACGCTTCTGCCGGCGCTCCCCTCTACCGCTGGGCGTTCGCCTGGCGAGCCGTGTGGCGCACCCGTCGAGCCAGCGAGCCTTTTCCGGCGTACCCGCAAACGAAACGGCTTCGTCCGGCGACCGGATGCAGGGGCTGGCACGACTCTTGCTGTTAGAACGGTCAACAGCTCACGAGGCGAAACAGTTACGGGAGGTCGCCATGGTAGCGACACTCATCGGTAAGGCAAGAGGTCTCCGACTCGTCAACACGGCGCTGCTCGCCCTGGCGACCAGCTTGCTCGTCGCCGGCGCCTGCAGCTTCGAACCGGAAGTGCCGACGGTCGAGCGGGCCACGTTGTGGATGGATACGGTCCGGCGCGGCGACCTCGCGATCGAGCGCCGCGCGGTGGGGCAGCTCGTCGAGTCCGAGTCGGGCGAGATGTTCGCGCAGGTCCGTGTACCCGAGCGCCAGAGCCTGGATCTCGAGGTCGGCTTGCCGGCGATCGTCGATCTGCGCGTCGCTCAGGTGCAAGCGGGCGTGGCGGAGCTCGCCGATCGCATCGTCGAGGGAGCCCGCATCGTGCGCCTGGAGTTCACCGAGCCGCTACCCGACACGGCGCTTCCCGGTATGTCGGTGGACGCCCGAATCCAGCTCGAGGTCATCCCTGACGTGCTGTTCGTCGGCAGGCCGGCGTACGCGCGGTCAAACAGCCGCCTCGGCCTCTTCAAGCTCGACGAGGACAACCGTTTCGCCGAGCGCGTCGAGGTCCAGCTCGGAAGCGCCTCTGTGAACCTGATTCAGGTCGTCGACGGCCTGCAGGAGGGCGACGAGATCATCCTCTCCGACATGTCCCGCTGGGACCCGGTAGACCGCGTCGCCATGCGCTGAGCGCAACCCCGCGCCAGCCACCACTCGAGTCTTCCGCCAGGGCTGCGGAGCCCGGTTCCGGGCTCCCACCGTCCTTGCTCGAATCCGATCGCTCATCGGATCACGGCCCCGGTCCCGAGCACGCCCCGCAGACTGACTGTTACTTATCAACGCTGTGCAAAACTGGTTTTTCATTATTTATCGCGATTTATATTAAGTCTTGATTATCCCAATTGGCGTTTTGCATCATCTAATACGGAAGAAGCAAACAACGCCAAGGCTGCCAGCCCTGGGGACCTGACCACAGGTGGCCTGGAATCACGGCACGGCAACACCTCCGGAAGCGCCACCTCGCTGGGAGGCGAAGAATGTTCACGAATCGTCGAACAGGATGGATGCGAACCGGGCCTCGGGCCGGCGGATCGGTGCGCTGCTGCCTGATAGCTCTGACGTTGATTGTCGCCTCGGCCGCCCCGGGACAGGCTCGGGCGGAACCGCAAGGACCGGCGGAGCCGCGAGAACGGGCGGAGCCGCAAGAACAGGCGGTGCCGCAAGAGATCACCGAGATGAGTATCGAGCAACTCCTTCAGGTCGAGATCTACTCGGCTTCCCGGCGAACACAACCGTTGAGCGACACGGCGGCAGCGGCGTTCGTGTTGACCGCTGACGACATTCGCCGCTCGGGAGCGACCACCATACCCGAGGCGCTGCGAATGGTGCCCGGCATACAGGTGGCCCGTATCGACGCCAACAAGTGGGCCATCACCGCGCGGGGGTTCAACGGTCCTTTCGCCAACAAGCTACTGGTGATGATCGATGGGCGCAGCATCTACACGCCATTGTTCTCGGGCGTCTGGTGGGACGCACAGGACACCCTCATCGAGGACATCGAGAGGATCGAAGTGATCCGGGGGCCGGGGTCGACGCTGTGGGGGTCGAACGCGGTGAACGGCGTCATCAATATCATCCCCCGCCCGGCGAGCGCGACGCAGGGCAGCTTCGGCAGCCTGGCGGTCGGCGGTGAGGAACAGCCGAACCTCGGCTACCGCTACGGTGGCCGGATCGGCGAGTCGGGGCATTGGAGAGCTTACGGTCTCTATCGCAACAACGCCTCGTTTCTGCTCACCGACGGCCTCGACGCGCGCGATGACTGGGACTCCATGCAGGCGGGATTCCGGCTCGACCTGAACACCTCTGAACAGGCTTCATGGAGCGTCCACGGCGACGTTTACGATGGAACCAGCGGCACCCGATACACTGCCTTCGGCCTGCAACCGCCGTATTCACAAGAGGTCTACGAAGGCAACGAGGTGAGCGGCGGCAACATCATGGCGG
>CBDUAS010000056.1:0-10900 GCA_965365185.1 uncultured bacterium
TACCTGGTGAGCTCCGCCAGAATGGCATCCATGGGTTGGTCGAGGTTGACCTGTACCACCTCGCCGCCGGTGATCTCCGCCGCGTCCTCGAGCCAGCGAGCCGGGTTCTTGTCGAGCTTCTCGATCCAGATGCCCTCCCTGTTGATCTTGGCCTTCACGTTGCGGTGCGCCGAACACGAAACGGCCATTCCCACGGGGCACGAGGCTCCGTGCCGCGGCCCGCGGATCACCCGCACGTCGTGGGCAAAGGAAGGGCCACCGAACTGCGCCCCGAGGCCGATCTTGCGCGACTCGGCGAGCAGTTGCTCCTCGAGCTCCGGGTCGCGGAAGGCGCGGCCGCTGGCGTCGCCGGTGGTGGGCATATTGTCGCAGTATCCGGTGGACGCGAGCTTGACCATCTTCATCACCCAATCGGCGCTGGTGCCGCCAATCACGAAGGCGATGTGGTAGGGCGGGCAAGCAGCCGTGCCCAGGCTCTTCATCTTCTCCACCAGGAATGGCAGCAGGGTATCGGGGTTCAGCAGCGCCTTGGTCTGCTGGTAAAGGCTGGTCTTGTTGGCCGAGCCACCGCCCTTGGCGACGAACAGGAACCGATACTCATCGCCGTCGGCGGCGTACAGGTCGATCTGCGCCGGGAGATTGGAGCCGGTGTTCTTTTCTTCGTACAGGCTCAGCGGCGCCGTCTGCGAGTAGCGCAGGTTGTCGGTGGTGTAGGTGTTGAACACACCCCGAGTGAGGGCTTCCTCGTCGCCGCCGCCGGTGAACACCCGGGCGCCTTTCTTCGCCACGATGGTGGCCGTCCCGGTGTCCTGGCAAAGCGGTAGCTGCCCGTCCGCGGAGACGACGGCGTTGGTGAGCATGGCCCGGGCAACGTACTTGTCGTTCTCCGACGCCTCGGGGTCGGAGAGAATGGCGGCCACGGAGGCGTTGTGCGACTCGCGCAGGAAGAACGACGCGTCGTGCATCGCCTTCTCGGCAAGGAAGGTCAGAGCCTCGGGGTCGACGACCAGCACCTGCTCGCCGCGAAACTCCTCGATGCTGACGTGATCGCTCGTCAGCAGCTCGTATTCGGTGTCGTCTTCGCCGAAGCTGACCAGGGGCTCGTACGCGTACTCGACCATGTGAAGTCTCCTCAGGAGTCGCCGGGGCACGGCCGGTATTCTATCGCCGCCCGCGATCCGCTGGCGAGCCGGCGCCTCACAGAGGGGCCACCCCACGCCCCGGGTCGAGCTCGGACTCGTCCTCGTCACCCTGTTGCGCTGCGGTGCGGCGGTGTTCTTCCGGTGATCGGGCAATCTCGCCTATGCGGCGCCTTTTCCGTAATCGGGCAATCTCGCCGATGCGGCGCCTTTTCCGTGATCGGGTATTCCCGCCTATAATGTTGCCGCTCATTTCGCACAACTCACTTTGCGGCGCGGAATCGCAGGAGCCGAGCGGAAATGCAGACGCATCACACCATCGACTACATCGAGATCAACGTCGCCGACGTCGCCGAGGCCAAGCGCTTTTTCGCCGAGGCCTTCGGCTGGGAGTTCAACGACTACGGGCCCGACTACGCCGGGATAAAGGGAGGCAGCGGAGAGGTCGGCGGGCTCCGGAAGATGGATCAGGTGGTCACCGGAGGGCCGCTCGTCGTGCTCTACTCGGAGGATCTGCCCGCGAGCCTCGCGGCCGTCGAGGCGGCGGGCGGACGGATCGTCGCGGACATCTTCGAGTTTCCCGGCGGGCGCCGCTTCGAGTTCGTCGACACCAGCGGCAACCGGATGGCGGTCTGGGGACGCTAGAGTCCGCCACCCCAAGGCGGAGGTCTTGCTGCTACCTCAGTGCCGGCAAGAGGTGCTCGGTCATCACCCCGATGATCGCCGCGTGCTTGTGGTTGTAGTCGTTAGCGCCGGTCGTGACGATCACCATGTCGAAAGCCGGGATCACGAAGATGTACTGGCTGCCCATCCCGTTGGCAAGGTCGACACCGGGGGGCGGCTCGTCGAAGCCCCACCACAGGTAGCCGTACTCTTCGTCGGCCGAGGGGTTGAATCGCACGCTGGTGGCCTCGCGAATCCACGCCGAAGAGACGACCTGCCGTCCGTTCCAGGAGCCCTCGTCGAGCACCAGCTTGCCGATCTTGGCCATGTCACGCGGGCGCAACATCAAGGTGCCGCTCATTCCCGGGTGACCCTTGTACCTGCTGTTCTCCCAGTTCCACGTTTCGATACCGAGCGGTCTGAACAGGTGCTCCGCCGCGAACACGTCGGCGTGCGACCCCGGTAGCGCAGACCTCCACCCTTTTCGATCCGACGTTGCCGTCAGCTACCGGCCAGCAGGGTGCGAAACTCGCGAAATCGCCGCTGCAGCCCCTCGTGGTAGAAGTGCGCCTCGTACCCGGGGCCGTTGTAGAAACGGGCGACCGTGCGGTAGTCGTCGTCGGTGGGTTCGCGCTTGGCGACGGTCCGTTTCTTCGGCAGCAGGAACCGGGCCACGTAAAGGACCTGCTCCCGCGGCGGGCTGTGCAGCATCTCTCTCGCCGAAGAGGCGCCCACGCGCGCGTGGTTGAATCCCATGATCTGACCGAGCCCGATGCTCATGCTGCGAAATCGCAGCTCGCTGAAATCGGCGCGCGGCTGGTTCGCGTTGAACTTCGACAGCTTGTGCTGCTCGAACCGGGGCCGCACGATGCCGTCGGTTTCCTGCTTGATGATCGACAACACCCACTCGGGCTGCATGTCGAAGCCCGCCTCGGCTTGAATCTGATCGATCGCGTCGGAGACCGCAGGCCCGTAGCGCGCCAGGATCTCGCGGCAGTCGAGGAACCTGCGCGTTGCCAGCGCGTTGAGATGGAACAGAGCGTCGTCGAAGTTGCCGAAGGTGACGTCGTCACGATCGATCGCCCGCAGCACCGCCGTGAGCAGAGCCTTCAGCGTCGGAACGTCGAACGTCACGTCGGGTATTGCGACGATCTTCTTGGACGCGGTCTGGAAGGTGCACGGGTAGCATAGCGCCCTGCGGCTGATGGGGGCGTCGAGGCCATGCTCGAGCTGGAACTGCGCCACGCCGCGGTTCGTCCCCCGCCCGAAGTCGCCGTCGATACGGAACGACCCGCCGATCGAGGTGGAGTAGCCGAGAAACACCAGAAGCCGCTGGACGGCCTTGATCGCCGCCTCGCCGGCGGAGTCGCGGGTGAGCGACCGGTCGGCTCGGAGCAGCCGGTCGAGGTCTGCTCGCCAGTCCTCGCTGTCTTGCTCGAGCGACGCGACGGCACGGATTCGCGGATCGCCGAGCAACTGTTCCAGGCGTGGCGAAAGGGTCCCGGCCGACCCGCCACGGCGTCGCTTTGCATGCACTCGAAGTTTCCGATCTGGTCCCCAAACAGAAAGCGGGCAAGCTAAACCGTGCCCGGCCTCGCATCAAGCGAGCGAGGGCCTTTCCTTGCAGATTGACGGGGCGGCATGTTAAACGAGCCGCGGGGACCGTCCGACAATCTCGAAAAGCGCCGCCGGCTGCCGGAGGGTCTGCATGGCCAAGCAAGACAGCGTTGAAACGCGCGTTGAGGACCTGGTCTCGAAAAGCCGGTATCGCGAAGCTCTCGCCCTCATTGCCGCCACCAGGGGAAGCGACAGCAACGACCGGCTGCAGCAGCAAAAAGGGGTAGCGCTGGCCCGGCTGGGCTACGCCGACGCTGCACGCAAGACCCTCGAATCGCTCTACAAGCGAGGCAAGCGGGACATCGAGACGGTATCGATCTACGCTCGCACCTTGATGGATCGATACGACCGGACCGGGAAGGTCGACTACCTCGAGCAGTCACGGGACCTTTACGCTCAGGCGCTGCGCCTGTCGCGAAAGCGAGATCCCGACGAGCAGTACTACCCGGCCGTCAACGCTGCGGCCAAGAGCGTCTTTCTCGGCGATCGGCGGGCAGCGACGCGCTACGCCAATGTGGCCGAGAAGATCGTCGGCAAGACCCCGACCTCAGGCGATTATTGGAAGACCGCGACCGCCGCGGAGGTGCAGCTCATCAAGCGCGAGTACGACCTCGCCGCCGAGCTGTACAAGCAGGCCGTGGACCAGGCACCCGATCTGCACGGCTCGCACGGATCGACGTGGCTGCAGGCCAGAAGGCTCATGGAGGCGCTGGAAACGCCGCCGGCGAAGCAAGCAGCGATCTGGGAGCCCTTCAGCCACCTGTCCGACGCGCCGCCCGATCCGTCGCTGCTGACGCCGCCGTACCGCAGGCTTCGTGTCTACGCCTTCGACCCGAGCTTCCAGAGGCTGGAGACGATAGGCGTCAACGAGCTGACCTTGCAGGTCCGTTGGGAGATGAGTCCCGAGGCCGACGGCGCCTCCGGCAGCACGGGCGGCGCCGGCGAACCGGGCGACGACAGCCGCAGCAGTCTCGGCCTCGGACCCACCGGTGAGTACCTCGAGGTCGTCGACTACGACCCGGCGAGCGGATGTTTCTACGAGCCCGTGGACCTGGACGATCCCCGGCTGCTCGCCACCGACGGGCTCCCGCCGTCGGAGGGTGATCCGAAGTTCCACCAGCAGATGGTCTACGGCGTGGCAATGAACGTCATCGAGCATTTCGAGACGGCTCTCGGCCGCCGGGCGTTGTGGTCCTCACGGCTCGTTCGCGACGAGCGCGGCAGAGTGACGGGTGAGGAATTCGTTCCGAAGCTACGCATCTATCCCCACGCCTTGCGGGAGGCCAACGCGTACTACAGCCCGGCGAAGAAGGCGCTGCTTTTCGGGTACTTCCCGGCCGAGTCCGACGATCCGCAACTTCTGAGCGGCGGCACCGTCTTCACCTGCCTGTCCCACGACGTCATCGCCCACGAGATGTCACACGCTCTCCTCGACGGCCTGCATCCTCGGTTCTCGGAGCCGACCAACGTCGACGTGCTGGCGTTCCACGAGGCGTTCGCCGATATCGTTGCGTTGTTCCAGCATTTCTCTCATGCGGAGGTCCTGCGCCACGAGATCGCCCGCACGCGAGGGGACCTCGCCAGCCAGAGCCTGCTCGGGCAACTTGCGCACCAGTTCGGGCGCGCGATCGGGGAGCGTGGCGCCCTGCGCGACGCCATCGGCAAGGTCGATCCCGAAACCGGCGAATGGCGGCCGCAAGATCCGGATCCCGGTGCGTTGCGCACAACGGACGAGCCCCATGGGCGCGGGGCGATACTCGTGGCGGCGGTTTTCGATGCCTTCCTGACCATCTATCGCACCCGTATCGAGGACCTGCTGAGAATCGCCAGCCAGGGGAGCGGCATCCTGGCCCCCGGTGCACTGCCGCCGGACCTGGTCGATCGCCTGGCCAACGAGGCCGCCAAGTCGGCGACCCACTTGTTACACATCTGCATCCGCGCGCTCGACTACTGCCCGCCGGTGGACATCACCTTCGGCGACTACCTGCGAGCGATCATCACCGCCGACTTCGACATGGTGCCGAACGACCGCCTTCACTACCGTTTGGCTCTGATCGAGGCCTTCCAGCGCCGCGGTATCTACCCCGGTGACGTGCGTAACCTCTCCGTCGAGAGCTTGGTGTGGCGGCCCCCGCGGGGCGACGGCAGCGACCTGTCGACGCTGTTCAAGGACGATCGCGGGCGCGCCGCGCTGAGCCCCGAGTGGAGACCCACGGCGGACCGGCGCGAGCTGTGGGAGCACATGCGCACCAACGCGGTCGCCGTGCAGCGATGGTTCCTCGATTCCTGCAGCCCGCTGGTGGCCGACGAGCTGGGCCTCGTCCTGTCGTCGACGGCGCCGCGCAGCTTCTACTTCAAGCGCGGTCGGCCGGCGGTGGAAGTGCACTCCGTGCGCGTGGCCCGACGAACCGCACCCGGAGGAGGCAGCGTCACGGATCTGGTCGTCGAGGTCATGCAGCGGCGGCGTGGGTATTTCGACCCGGACCGGCAGGAGCAGGTCGACAAGCAGAAGCGGATCCTGCCCGGTGCGGACCGCGGCGACTTCACTTTTCGCGGCGGTTGCACCCTGCTGATCGATCCGGCGACGAGCTCGGTCCGCTACGCGATCACGAAGCACATGTTGAGCGGGCGCCGCCTGCGTCAGCAGCGTGGATTCCTCACCGGCGAGGATTCGTCGTTGCGCGCCACCTATTTCGGCGACCCGACGCGCGGCAACGGGCGCGAGCCCTTCGCCATCCTCCATCGACCGGCGGACGGCTAGGTGACGCACCATGGGCGAGAAGATGCAGGCACCGGAATCGGGGGCCACGGTTCGGATGTACAACCCCGGGTTCGGGGACTGTTTCCTGCTGGCTTTCCGCAAAAGCGACGGCGAACCGTACTACATGCTGATCGACTGCGGCGTGCACAGCCAATACAAAGGAGGAAGCCCACAAATCCGCGAGGTCGTCAAAGACATTCGCGACGCGACAGGGGGTCATCTGGACCTCGTCGTCGTGACGCACGAGCACGCCGATCACGTGAGTGGCTTCCACAAGGCCCGGGCTACCTTCCAAGACGAGATCTCGGTCGACGAAATCTGGCTGGGTTGGACCGAGGACCCCAGCAGCCCGGTGGCGAAGAGGCTCGACAAGAAGAAGAAGTTCATGATGCAGGCGCTGCAAAACGCCGAACAGAGGCTGGCGGCGAATGACAACGGCGATCAGGCGGCTCACATCCGCTACATGCTCGGGTTCTTCGAGATGGGCGACGATGCTCTCGGCGTGTCGACTCGCGATGCCCGCGATCTCATCCGCGACCACGCGAAGCGGGCCCGCTATCTCAAACCCAAGCGCACGCCGCGGCGGCTGAGGGACGTCGACGACGTGCGCATCTTCGTGCTCGGACCACCGGAGGACGAAAAGCTGCTGTTGGCCGCTGCTCCCACCGGCGCGGAGGGCGAGGTTTACGAAAGCGCCGGCGGTCACATGCGTCTGGGCGGCGAGGAGTCTTTCGCCGCCGCACTGGGCGCCCTGGAGAGCTGGGCGTCGGAGGCATCGCACCCGTTTGCCAGCAACCACCGGGTCTCGTACGAGGCGGTCAGGGCGATTGCTCCGCGATTCGATCCCGGCCGGCCGCTCTCGGCCCAAAGGACTGCGGGCATCGCCGACTTCTATCGTCGTCTCTACGGTTTCGACGAGAACGACCCGCAACGCTGGCGGCGGATCGACGCCTGGCTCGACCCGGCCGAGTCACTCGCTCTCAAGCTCGACGCGGCAACCAACAACACCAGCCTGGTGCTGGCGATCGAGCTGATGCAGGGGCGCCGGGTGCTCCTGTTTCCCGGCGATGCACAGGTCGGCAACTGGAAGTCGTGGCACGAGGGCGGCTGGTCGAGCAGCAACGGGCTGGAGGCCGGTGAGAAGGTCAGTGCCGAAGACCTCCTGAACAGGACGGTCCTGTACAAGGTCGGCCACCACGGCAGCCATAACGCCACGCTCCGCGAGAAGGGCCTGGAAATGATGACCAGCGACGAGCTGATGGCCATGATTCCCGTCGACGAGAACTGGGCGCGGGCACGTAGGCCGCACCCCTGGAAGATGCCCTTCGACCCGATGTACCGCGACCTGCAGCAGAGGACCCGGGGGCGCATCCTGCGGACCGACGTCGGCCTGGCCGAGGCGACCGAGAACAACCGCGACGACTCCGCGCGGCGCAGGTTCGAAGCGAAGACCAGCGTGACGATGCGGGAGATCGAAGGCGAGACGAAGGTCTTCTACACCGAAGTCCAGATTCCGGACTGACAGGCCGCCTCACACTGCCGCAAACCACGGATGGTCGAGCGGCAGGCCGAAGCCGGGCGCGTCCGGCACCGAGATCCAGCCGTCCTCGATCGGGTAGACGCTGAAGTCGACGCGGTCGCTGGTGGCGCTGACGCCTTCCACGGTGACGACGTTTCCCATCCCGGCGGCAAGATGGGCGGTATAGCAGGTCTTGAGTTTCGAGCCCCACGTGTGCGGCGAGGTGGCGACGTCTTGCGCGATCAGCTCCGGCATGAGCCTTCGCCAGTTGGAAAAACCGAGCCCGGCGAGATCCGGAAGGAAGACGTCGACCAGGCCGTCGTTCGCCAGCTCCAGCAGCATCGACTTGTCGAACCCGGCCTCGCCTTCGGCGATCAGCGTTTGCTTGCCGCTGCCGTCGAGCCAATCGCGTACCGCCTGCAAGGGCTCGCGCTCTTCGGGGAACGGCTCCTCGATCCAGAAGAGCGGCACGTCGCCGATGCCGTCGAGATATCGAAGGAACTGATCGAGGGTGAAGCCGTTGTTGCCATCGACGAGGATCTCGATATCGGGGAAGTTCTCCGCGATCGCTCGGGTGACATCGATGTCACGCTGGAGGCCGACTTCGGGCGGCTTCATCCAGCGGTTGCCCCGGCCGATCTTGACCTTGAGCTGCCGGTACCCGAGGTCGCGGTCCTGTCGGCAATTCTCCAGAACCTGCTCGATACCGCGTGGGTTGTTCGGAGGCTCGAGGTCGTCGAAGTAGATCATGCCGCTGTAAACGCGCTGTCTCGTCTCGCCCCTGCTGCCGAGGAGCTCGTGAACCGGTTGCCCGAGAATGACTCCGGCGAGGTCGTGGAGCGGAAAGTCCATGAAGCGGAGCTCTTCCGAGACCCCGGTGGCCGGATCGATCAGGTCGCCGACCCGCCGGCCGATGAAACGGTCGGTATAGCCGTTTTCGATCTGCGCGTCGGTCAAATACGACATCCCCCACCCGACTGCCCCCTGGTCTGTCCTGAGGACTCGGCACTGGTTGTTCGGACCGGCGCCGTGCGTGCCACTCACCGCGTTCTTTCCTACCGGGCGCGGGAAACGTAACGGGACGCGGATCGTATCGATGGCGGCGAGCGTGTGCTCTGCAAGGGCAGAGGGCGGGGCGGCGAACGGAATCTGCCGACCGCGGGCCCCGGCGACGGCCGCCGCAAGGGCCGTGGTGTCACGGATGAACTGGCGACGTGTGGTCATGCGAGGCGCGCTACCGAAGATCGGAACATCGAGAATCACGGTGTTCACGATGAATGTCGCTACGGCTTGCTTTTCTCGCAACCCACTTGTACCGTTACATCAACTGGTACATATGGTACAAGGGGCACATGAGGAGCGGAGGTTCCATGGAGATAGTCATCGACATCGACGACACGGTGCCGCTGTTCGCTCAGCTGATCGAGCAGATCAAGAAGGCCGTGCTCGACGACAGGCTGCGCCCCGGGGATCCGTTGCCCTCGATCCGCCAGCTCGCCAATGACCTGCAGGTGAACAACAAGACGGTGGCGAAGGCCTACCGCTTGCTGGAGCGCGACGCGGTCGTTCAGACGAAAGGCTATCGGGGTACGTTCGTTCACCCCGATGCCAAGACCAACAGCAAGGTCGATTTGAACGACCTTGTCGTCGACAAGTTGCTCGCAACCGTGGAGGCCTTGCGGGGGGCGGGCGCCACGGACTCGGAGATTCGGATTGCATTCGGCGACGTAATGAATCGCCGCGGCGAATAGGACGGCAGTCATGACACAGCGATCGCTACTGGAGTTTCTCTTCTACCTGGTTTTCTCCAGCCAGGTACTGCTTCTCTCCTTCTATCTGCCGCGGCAGGTACTTCGGCGTCTCAGCTTCGTGGTGAAGAACTACCCACCGACCGAGTATCCAAAGCTCTATCCGATGGAGATGGGCAAGGTGGAGCGGGCCAAGCGCACGTATCGCGCGATGAACCTGCTTGCGCTGCTGGTCGGGCTTTCACTGGTGTTCGTGGGCCTCGGAAGGCCCGGTGCAATCGACTGGGACAACGAGCTGATCCCCCTTGCTTTCATGATGCTGCAGTTCTCGCCCCTCGTCGTGGCGGCCGCGGCGGGGTTCGCCTATTTCAATCTCATGCGCGAAGCGGACACGCGCCGGCGACGAAAGGCGGAGCTCCGCCCCCGTAGCCTGTTCGATTTCATCTCTCCGGCGGAGGCCGCCCTTGCTGTGGTCGTATACGTGGCCTTTGTTCTCTTCATCATCTACGTGCGGCAGTTCGGGTTTCCCTGGTTCGGCGGGTACTGGAATATCGCCATTGTCACGGCGGCCAACCTCTTCTTCGCCTGGCTCATCCTGCGCGCGCTGTACGGGAAGAAGAAAGACCCCTACCAGTTGGCTGAAGATCGGGCACGGCAAATCAGGGTGACCATCAGAAGCCTGGTGTGGACGAGCATCTTGTTGACCGGCCACGTCGCGATCACCATCGGACTCAGCGCCCTCGAGCTGACCCATTTGCAGCCGATTGCCCTCAGTTTGTACGTCCAGGCGATCGCCCTGATCAGCTTCCGTGCCCTGCGCATCGACGACGTGAACTTCGAGGTATATCGGCAGGAGCCGGCAGCGACGTGCTGAGGTCGCGCGCAGAGTTTTGCAGCTCGATGGGCAAGGACCTGACGGTGTCTCAGGCCGAGCCGGGCGGCATCACCCGCTCGCGCGCCGCGCCGGCGGGGTCATCGCGGGTAAAGACACGCAGCCACAGCTCACCCTGATCCAGGGCGCGACGCTGTAGCGGGGTGAGCGTCAAGGATCCTTGCGTGGCGTTGATGCCCAGCGGGGCGACGCGTGCGAACGCCGGACCATCGCCGTCCTCGCCGGTGTGGAGGGTCACGCCGTGGACGTGCTCGGCCGCGGCGGCGAGTCGGAGTGTCCAGCTCAAGGTGTTGGTCGTCGGATCGAAGGTGAAAGCGGCGGTGGCGATGCGGCCGCGAGCTCCGAGCTGCGCTGGCCTGGGTGTGCCGTCTGAACTTCGAGGTGTACCGGGAGGAGCCGGCGGCTACGTAGGCCCGGTCCTCTCGGCGACGGGACGTTCCCAGCACCGCGACGGCACGATAAGGTGTGATGCACGTTGTCAGATCCCCTCCCCGGAGAGAGGTTCATGTCCCGAGCGGGTGCCGGAAAGCTTGGTGAGCGCGCAGGTTCGGGCGGGAATCC
>CBDUAS010000057.1:0-10832 GCA_965365185.1 uncultured bacterium
GCGCGAACGCCAGCGTCAGGGTAATCGACAGGGCCATCATCACCAGGCCCTGCCATCGCTTGGAAAGCATCATGCCTCCAACCCTCCATGTTGTGTCACCGATGGAAGACTCCGTGCGCCCCTCCCCACCATCGGTGGAGCGCCGAGCGGTGACTGCAACAACACGTCAATGCAACGGCTGTGCCATACCGGTCATACCAAAAATCGAATCTGAGAGTCCGAAATCCACCAAAATCAGTGAAAACCGACTGTAAGGTCTTGTTTGCGTCCAATCATCTGGCTTTGCGTTCCAAAAACTCGTATATCGCTGTCGAAAAAAGAGCCCCGCCGGCGTTTGCCGGCAGGGCTCTGTATTTGCTCCGGGCGTGCCCGGAAACCTCTAGTTGTTGTCCAGCAGGCCGCGATTGCGCAGGTCCTTGCTCACTGCGTTGGCAATCTCGTTGACCATCTGCGAGACCTCGTTCGGGTTGAAGGTCTCGGTAACTCCCGCCCAGATGAGCTCGTCGCCGTCGAGATCGTAGACGTTGGTCTCGACGCTGACGATGGTGTCGGTGCGCAGGTATCCGGGACTATAGGCCATTCCCCAGCCGTACCCGTAGAAGCCGTAGAAACCACCATAATACGATGGGTAGCTCATGCCCGGGGTGTAACTCAGCTTCTGCTGTTCGTTCACCATGCGCATGACGATGGCGGCGTCAACGCCGGCATCCTGGACTTCCCGCCGGACCGCGGCCTCGTTGTCCTGGGCGTTCTGAACCTCCTGCGCCGTGAACATGGTGTGCGAGGCGACGGCGCGATCGGAACCGATACGCTCAACGAGCGCATCCTCCGCGGCACGGCGCGTCGCCTCGTTCGGATCCATGAACACGATGATGGCCTTGTCGAAGTCCAGCGGCGGCTGTAGATCGGGTGCCACCCAGGAATCACGAATGCTGGTGGACGCGCAGCCCGCCACTGCGGCAAGCAACACGATGGCGCCGATGGCGCGCACGAAACGAGTCATTGTTCAATCCTTCCGTGAACCGTTGCGAAGGAGGGTGCGCCGAGCCCTGCGCTCGGCCCCTCGGGGAAGCTTCATTGTAATACCTGGCCTTTCGAGAGTCCCGTCCACCAGTAACCCGTCGTGAAGGCGTGGTGGGACTGGTTACGACGAGAAGAGGCCGGATGCGAATCGATGGCGGGCAGGACGCTTCTGCTCGCACCAGGCCATGAGACCAGGTTGGCCCACGGCGATCCGACTGCCGGCGGAGCGCTGGTTGTTCCCCGTCCGGCCGCGCGGAAGTGTCGGCGGGCACCACGTTGCCTTGACAGGAGGAAGCCTGCTCATAGAAGGGCCGCGTAGGTCGGAGATGCCCTCCGACCTGCACCCCAAGTTCCGGCCTACCAAAGCCCTCGGGACACTAGCGAACCGCAAAGCAATAGAACAGGCCATTGCCCCCGGTGCTCCGCAAGTTCTCCTGGCTGCAGCCTTGCGAAGCGTGTGCCGAGTTCCACGACGTCGGGTTGGCTCCGCCCCCCTGGCGATCGTGGTGCCCGACGAGGGCACTGCCCTCGCCGCTGCTCGTCCAGTTGCCGCAGGTGGTGTCGGCGGCGTCTGCCGACGCGGTGCCGTCGAGCTGTGACCCGGTGAGGATGTCGTGCATGTTGGGATCGTCTCCGCGTCCGTTCACCATGTCCCCTTCTTCCGTCAGCACCGTCTCCTTCGTCAGGTTGTTGTCGCCGTGCAGCGCGGCAACGTCTGCGGCAACCCGGACGCCGTTGAAGTTGTGCCAGGGGCCGCCCCCGATTCGGTCTCGTGCGTTGACGCCGCCGGGCCCCGTCGTGCTCAGATAAGCGTGCCACGTACGATCGCCGGCACCGACCGCGGCCGCGAGCGCCTGGCAATGGCGATCGGCCCCTTCGAGTCCGCCGAGATCGGCGCCGTTGCCGGATCCCACGCTGGTGATGAAGAAGCTCATTTCGGCGTCCTGCGCGGCGTCTGACACAGCACCTGTGGGAAGAAGCAGGACCATCACGGCAACAACTCGCAGACTTCTCATTCTCGATTCTCCTGTCTGCCGGCGGCAGCACGGCCCATGCGGATGGCTTCGTCTGCCCCGGGCCCTTGCATGAGCAAGGCGAGGAATCCCTGCTCGATTCGTTGTCCGACGTCTTCGACGCCGGCGGTGATCATGTCCACGACGCCGGCCCGCGTGGCCCGCGCCAGCACCTCCTGATTACCGGCCTCGGCGGCATCTCGGTCGCCGCCGAGTGCTCCGCGCAGGCTGCCGATGCCGCAGGCCAGGATGCTGATTCCGGGCACCGCCGCGGTTTCCGCCACACGGGCCAGCGATTCCGGGTCTTCGATCATGATCATCGAGATCTTCGTGCCGTCCCGATTGGTCGGTGACCAGATTTCGGCGCCGGCGCCGGTCATGAACGAGACGGCGAGCGCCGCCTCGTCCGGACTACGAACGTGCGGGAAGACCACGCCATCGGCTCCGGCGGCAAGGATCTCGGCGACGCGACCGCGAGCCGCCTCGGCGCCGTCACGCTCGACCGGAGGAATTCGCACGAGCAGGGCAGGCGGCGCACTCGCGGCGCCGCTGCGCAGGCCCTCGGCAACCGCCGCCACCGAGCCGGCGTCATACCCCAGCTCGAGGTTGAGAAAGACGAAGTCGTACAGCGGATTCCGCGCCAGCCTCGCCGCTCCCGCCGACGTGTACAAGGGCGGCTGCCCCCGCCCCATGCCGCGGCCCGATCGCGGCCGCTCGTTCGGCACGAACACACCGAAGACGGCCTTGCCGTCCTCCCAGAGCTCGATGATCGACGGTCGCACCTGGGGCGACCGAACGATCCCGTCTCCCGCCGGCCCCGGCGAGACTGAATCGGGAGAATCCGCCGCCGCCCCGGCGCCGCCGCCGGCGGCCACGAGCGTCGCGATCATGCCTGCTATCGTCAGCTTCATGCGATCTCCCTCATCAGGCTACTGGGGCGGCCACGGGCGGCGCTGTCCGCGGCCGTCCCCACCTGCGAAGAAAACCCGCTTTCGCCCGGCGAGTCAATGATCCGTTGCGCGATCCGTGACGCCGCCTCGCGTCAATTCTCGCCGACGCGTGAGGTGCCGGCGCGGCGCCGAATCCACCTCGCGCGCGCCGGGCGGTGGAAAACTCGGCCGTTCGGTGCCACATTCCCCTTTCACCGGAAGCCTCGGGGGCCACATGGCAATTCCGTTCAGCGAACGACAGGGACAGACGATCGCAGCCGCGATCACCACGGTCTCGGCGCTGGTCATCGTCTTGGCCGTCGTCTTGATCGGCTGGTTACTGGCGAGATTCCTCGGCTATTTCTCGGGCGTGTTCCTGCCGCTCGCCGTAGGTGCAATCCTGGCGCTGGTCTGCCGCCCCTATTACGACTGGCTGCGGCGGTCGCTGAAGCTCCCGGCAGCCGCGGCCGTGGCGGCGGTGTTCCTGTCGGCGCTCGTCCCGATCGTCGGGTTCTCCTGGTTCTTCGGGCAGCTCCTGGTGACCCAGGCGGTCGAGTTCGTTTCCCATCTGCCGGAGTATTTCGGCGCCCTGAGGGCGTGGATCGGCGAGCGGCTCCCACGCCTCGTCGAGACAATGCGTGCCTCCGGGATCGACCAACGGCTCGCGGAGGGCGCGATGAACCGGCAGGAGGCCATTCTCGACGCCCTGCAGCAGTTCGGCGCCCAGGCGTTCTCCGCCGGAGTCGGCGTCTTCCGGGGCGTCAGCGCTCTGCTGGGATGGGCGATTCTGCCGGTGTACTTCGCCTATTTCCTCACTGCCGAGGGGGTTCGCTTCGACGGCGATCGCGCCCTGCCCTTTTTCAAGCAGGAGACCCGTAAGGACGTTCTTTACCTGGTGCAGGAGTTCATCGACATCATCGTCGCTTTCTTCCGCGGCCAGCTCATCATCGCTTTCCTGCAGGGGGTGCTTTACGCGTTGGGGTTCGGCATCGTCGGACTCAGCTACGGGTTCGTCATCGGCCTGCTGATGGGCATGCTCAACGTCATCCCCTACCTCGGTATGATCATCGGCCTGGCAATCACGATCCCCGTGTCGCTGTTCCAGGAAGGCGGAGGAGCCACTCTCATGGTGTTGACCCTGCTGGTGATCGTCATCGTGCAGCAGATCGAAGGATGGTTTCTCACCCCCAAGATCATGGGCGACCGCACCGGGCTGCACTTCATGGCCATCATCGTGGCGATCTTCTTCTGGGGAACGGCTCTCGGCGGCATCCTGGGGATGATCCTGGCGATCCCACTGACGGCATTCCTCGCCTCGCTGTGGCGCCTGGTGCGCGACAAGTACATTCCCGAGATCATCTGAGCAGGTTTGCGCCGGCGCTTGTGCGATACAGCGCACTCCTGCACAATGCAGCGCGCCGTCGATTGGCGACGGCGGGCAAGGAGGCTTCATATGCGTCGAATTCTGTTCTTCACGTTGCCCGCGGCAGCGTTGGTCGCCGTCGCCCTCGGAGGCGGTCGGCCGCACCCTGTCGCGGCACAGGCACAGTTCCAGCAGGTGAACATTCGCGTGACCTGCGAAGCCGGCGAGGTGGACGAGGTCAGCATCCGACCGTGGACTGCGCGGGCGGCCCGGACGGAGCAACTTCGCTGGCGCTTGTTGCCGGCGTCCGCGGTCGGGTCGGCAACCATCCGGCCGAAAAGCACCAGCCAGTGGCCCTTCGCCAGCAACGCTCCCCTTACCGTGGCGAGCGGCGATACCGTCGATTCCGGGGCGGTCACGGGGGCCGACGGCAGTTACTTCTACGACATCATCGTGGACTGCGGCTCGGGACCCACGACCATCGACCCGCGCATGGACATCGGCGGAGATTAGTCCCGAGCGAGCCCCGATGTGAACAACCTCCTTAGAAAGCACAACTAGCGGGACTCCAGAGCCTCTTGCACCCGTGGGTCCTGGCGCAGATTCGCGAACATCGGATCGACGCTGATCTCGGCGCGGGAGTCGCCGCCCGCGATCGCCGCCAGAAGCGCCTGCACCGCTTGGTCGGTTTCGCCCAACATGGTGTGAACGACGGCCGCGCCGCGGAGAACGTAGATGTCGGTCGGGGCGAGCTCCAGCGCCCGGGCGATGGCGCCGCGCGCCTCCTGCTGCTTGCCCAGCATGACGTAGTAGCGCGCCAGGTCCTGATTCACCCAGGCGTCGTTGGCGTTGATGTCGAGCAACTGCTCGGCAAGCTCGATGGCACGTTGGTAGGCGGCGGCGGCCCTTCCGCGCTCCCCGGGGGCCCAGAAGTACGCGTCGCCGAGGTTGCCCCAGTACAGGTAATCCTGCGCGGCGACGGTCGTGGCTCTTTCGAACGCCCGCGCCGAGTCGGCATAGCGGCCCTCGTAGAAATACATGGTGCCGATGTTCGACAGGGCGCTCGGGTAGTCGGGGTTCAGCTCCAATGCCCGTTCGAAGGCGCGGCGCGCGTCGGTGAAACGCTCGATGTAGTAGTAGGCTGCGCCGAGGCTGCTGTAGCCCTGATACCTGTCCGGAGCCAGCCGCGTCGCCTCTTCGTAGGCCGCTACGGACTCCTCGAAGCGTCCCTGACTCACGAGGAATGTCCCGAGCCACGAATACCCAGCCCAGTAGTGCGGCCGCACGGCGATCGCCATCTCGTAGGTCGCCTCCGCCCGATCGACCTGACCGGAGCCCAGGTAGGCATTGGCAAGCTCGCCGTACACGACGTCGTTCGTGGGGTCGAGCGCCCTCGCCTCTTCGAGCTCTGCGATGGCCTCCGGATACCGGCCGGTGCCGTTGTACACGACCCCGAGGCAGACGTGGCCGGCGCCGCTGCGCTCATCGAGCTCCTGTGCCTCGTGACACGCGTCGGCAGCGCGCTCGACGAACACGCTGTCTTCCGTCAGCTCGTACTTCCTCCAAAAAGCGCGCCCCAGGCCGGCATGCGCGAGCGCATACTCGGGGTCGACGCGCAGCGCCTGTTCGAACAGATCCACGGCGGTATCGACGCTGGTCACGTCACCGGCTTCCTCCAGGTAACCGCGGGCACGCAGGTAGAAGGCATGCGCGCGCGGCTCGTCCGTACCCGCCCGCAACAAGCCCTCCTCCATCGGGAGCAACACGACGCGCAGCATCCGCAAGACCCGCACCGCGACCTGCTGCTCCAGGTCGATGAGGTCGTCGAGGCTGCCGTTGACGGTGTCGCCGTCCAGTTGCCTCACGGTGCCGGTATCGATCAGGTCGACGTTGACCCGGACGCGGTCGCCGGCCAGCCGCGCGTTCAGCGTCAGCGCCAGGGTAACGCCGAGCTCGCGGCGCGCCGAAGACAGGCCATCCACGGAATTCTCCCGCAGCGCGCTCGTGGGGATGACTTGCAGACCGTGCGAACGGGTGAGCTGTGTCAGGCTCGTGGTCAAGGTGGCGGCAAGCCCTTCGTTGATCGCCGCCAGCTCGGCGTCGCCGGGGCCACCGCCGTCGGGGGGCAGGACCGCGATGATCCAATCCGATGCGTCGAAAGCCACCGTCGATGCCGTCACCGGGGGCGCGGTTTCGTCCGTGCCCGCGAAGTAACCGCGACCCAGCCAGGCGGCGCCGGCAACGACGATCACGCCGGCAACCGCGAGAATTGTCTTCCACCCCGGGGCGCCCCGAGTCGGGGAACTCGCCGGTGGCGCAGTGGGGCGCACCGCGGGGTTCGTGAGCTCCGCTCGCAGGTTGCGGAGATCGACGGCCAGGTCGTCCACGGTCGCATAGCGCTCCGCCGGGTTCTTGGCCAGCATCTTGTCGATGACGCCCGGCAGCCCGGGACGAAGGCCGGGGTTGACTCGGGACAGGGGCACGTGTGTTTCGTGCAGGATGCGGTCACCGGTCGCCATCGGCGTTTCGCCGCGGAACGGGTGGTGCCCGGTGAGCATCTCGTAGAACACCACACCGAGCGCGAAGATGTCGGCGCGATGGTCGCTGCGGTGCCCCATCAAGGTCTCGGGGGCCATGTAGCTGATGGTGCCACCGAGGCCGCCGGACGCATCCGTCGTCATCCGCGTGGCGTCCTGGCCGCCGGGGGCGAGACGGGAGACGCCGAAGTCGAGCAGCTTCACCTCCCCGCGCGGGCCCTGCATGATGTTTTCGGGCTTGATATCACCGTGCACGACCCCCTGCTGATGGGCCGCCGACAAGCCATCGACGCATTGGATGGCGAAATCGAGGAACTCGTGTTCCGGGACGGGCGCGCCGAGACGCTCGCGCAAGGTCGCGCCTTCGACGTGCTCCATCACCAGGTACAGGTCTTCGCCCTCCTCGATGACGTCGTACAGTGCCGCGACCCGCTGGTTGGTGATGCGCGCGGCGTTGCGGGCCTCACGCAGCAGTGTCGAGCGTAGCTCCGGATCGCCTGCGACGTCGGCGGCCAACCGTTTGATCGCCACCTGCCGGTGCAATTGCGGATCGTGGGCGCTGTACACCTCGCCCATGCCGCCGGCGCCGAGGCGCTCACCGACCTCGAACCGTCCGATCTTCTTGCCGATTGGGTCCCCCACGGATCTCCTTCCGACGGCTCTGCCGCCGCTTCGCTCGGTGATTATACGTATATCCGACGACCAGGAGGGGGTCAGGAGCAAAACTCCTGCAGGGCGACGACGGGATACAATGGGGCGTCGTTTGACGGTCGAAGGGACGCGCGGCTCACCGCTCGGAATTTCTCAATGTGTCGCTGGCTCGCCTACTCCGGTAATCCGATTCGACCGCGGTTGCTCCTGTTCGAGCCGGAGCATGCGCTCGTCCACCAAAGCTACGACGCCCGACGCGCCGAAACGCCGACCCATGGCGACGGGTTCGGCCTCGGCTGGTACGGCGCCAACGACACCCCGGCCCTGTATCGCAGCATCCTACCGGCGTGGAACGACGCGAACCTGATTGAGCTGGCCGACAACATCATGTCGGGGCATTTCCTCGCTCACGTGCGCGCCACCACCGGCACGGAGATCCAGCAGACGAACTGCCACCCGTTTCGACACGGACGCTGGCTGTTCATGCACAACGGCCACATCGAAGGATTCGAGCTGACGCGGCGCGACCTGAGCGTGCAGATCTCGTCGGCGCTCTTTCCGCGGATCCGCGGCAGCACGGACTCGGAGGTCATGTTCTACCTGGCGCTGACGCTCGGACTCGACGAGGACCCCATCGGCGCCATGCAGGAGATGGTAGGCGTGGTGGAGCGGGTGGGACGTCGCCACGGCGTCGACGACGTGCTGCAAATGACCGCGGCGATCAGCGACGGCGACAGCGTCTGGGCGATTCGCTACGCTACCAAGGGCGTGCCGCGGAGCCTCTACCACAGCCTGGAGATGAAGGCCCTGTACGCGCTTCTGCCGGAGCTGCAGGAGCACTTCGCCCCGGACAGTAGGGTCGTGGTGTCCGAGCCGCTGTCGGATCTCGACGAGGCCTGGCAGGAGATTCCGGCCGCGAGCTTCGTGCGGCTGCACCGGGGAAACATCGAAACCGGCCCCTTCGCCCCCGTCTCACCCACGAACTGAGAATCACGCGTCGAGTGCCGGCGCCTCTCGGGCGCCCCGGATACCGTCGAGGATTGCCCCCGGGATACCGGATCTCGGAATCCCGGGGGCGGTCTCGGATGTCTGACCGGCTCGACCGGCCGACGAGCAGGTTGTTCTAGCTGTCCCCGCCTGGAAGTACGACGCGGATCACCACGCGGCGATTCTGCAGACGTTCTTCCGGGGTGTCGTTGCCGGCAATCGGCTGCGACGAGCCTACCCCGGAGGTCTGAATTCGACTGGCGTCGATGTCGTGGGTCTCGACGAGATAGTCACGCGCGTTGTCAGCCCGTTGCTGCGACATCGCCTGGTTGACTTCGTCGGTCCCCGACGTGTCCGTGTGGCCGACGATTTCGACCGTGCCGCGCGGATTCTGCCGCAGTCGCAGTGCGACGTCGTCGAGCAGCGCCTTGCAGCGGTTGTCGACGGTGGCACTGCCGGCCGGGAACTCCGGACAGGTGAACTCGAGGACGTCGCCGCCCCCCGGACCGATCTCGGCCCCCACCGGAACGGGTCCGACGGCCATGGCGATCTCGCAATCGTCCATGCCACCGCGACCGTCCTCCGCCATCGCGGTTACCGTGACCGGGCCGTCGGCCACGTTGTCGGCTGTCCAGGTGACCGTGTCGCCGGACGAGGACGACAAGGTCCCGGCGGACGCGAGCCATGTGACCTCGGTTTCGTCGCCGTCCGGGTCGGTTGTATCGGCGCTCAACCGCACGCTCTCGCCCCTGCGGACCTGCATCCGCTCGCTACGACACGTGAGGCTGGGCGGATGGTTGACGTAATCGAGCGCAGTCCCGCTCTTGCGCGCGCGGTCGCCGATCTGTAGCTCCGCGATGCTGTCCGTGATCTGCAACACGGCGCTCGAGGTATCGGCGCGCACGACCACACCGCGGCCCAGCACCGGCGGTTCCGCGATTGCCGCCTGAAAGACGTCGGAGTACGCGTAGGTGCGGTCGCGGTAGATCGTTGCCATGTCGGCGAGCTGCCACTGATCACTCGTGCCCTGGTCGATCACCAGAAGGTCCCTCTGACCGTAAAGCTCGTAGTCGGTAACGGACTCGCGGCGCTCCGCGTTCGGCTCCGACGCCACCGATTCCACGGCCCCCATGACGACGAAGGCGTCGTTGTCCTCCGGAGTGATGAGCATATCGGCATTGAATACCGGCAAACGCGGCAGCTCCTCGGGCATCTCGATCTCGGCGGGCAACGGCCGCAGGTAGTCGCCGACTTCGAGCTCGCGGCAGGTGCCGACGACCTTGAGCAGCGCCGAGTCCGCGTTGACGTCGATGACCTCGACAACGCCGAGGACCTCCAGGATATGTCCGACGTCGCCGCCATGGGCCGGGTGCGGCATGGTGCCGCTGTTGCGCACGACCTGGTAGCGCTCGCCGACGGACATGCCCCCTCCGGACGCGTCCGCGAATGCCACCTCACGCAGGCCGATGGCGACCTGTAGCGCTTGCCGCGTCGACGTCACCCGCGGCCCTGTAACCGGTTGGTCCGCAAGCAGGTTGAAGCAGGTGGTGCCGCCCTCGGCGAGGCTCCACTGGCCGCCGCCCGCGGCCCACGCCTCGGAGGTGGGGAGCATGAACCCCGCGAGCAGAACTAGTGATATTGCCCAACCCCGTTTCCCGACTCTCGGTGCAGAAAGCATGAGTACGCTCACCCCGGTTGGTATCCAGCCACACAATGCGCAAATGGTGGACGACGGCCCCTAGTATATTCCATCGACCACCGTTAGCCAGAACTAATTATGGATGAGTCGCAGTGCGTAAGAAAGGCTTAATCACCGGGTTTCTAGAATTCTCTGATCAACGAAGACGACCGCCGTACGGCGGCATTCCGGAGGGACTGCGGCTCGGTGGGTTTCCGCGTCATTTTTCGCCATGTTTTGCAGCCCTGACCAGATCGAGGTGATCGATGGCGGTCTCGCCTGCCGCTCAGAAATCGAGCGAATACGTCATCTTCGCCAGCAGCGCCCGGTCGTCGAGGCCGTTGTAGACACCCTCGTACATCCGCGTCTGCTTGAAGACGATGTAGATGTTGTCGTAGCCGCCCCGGTAGACGTAGTTGAGGCGGGCGAATACGGACATGCGTCCCGACAGGCTGTTGTACTGAACCAGGGCGCTGGTCAGCCACTGATCGCTGAAGTTGTAGGCCGTCCGCAGGCTGACGGTATGGGTAGAGAAGCTACCGTCGGGCAGGTCGATGTTGTTGTAGTTGTAGCTCGGCGACAGGCTGAGCTTCTCGTTGAAGCGCACGGTACCGGAGGGATTGATGGAGTAGCGGCTGCCGCCGAAGTAGT
>CBDUAS010000058.1:0-10831 GCA_965365185.1 uncultured bacterium
TTCGACCGCCACCTGTCCGGTGTCGCGATTCAGCACGAGAAGGCGCGACCCGTCGCGTCGTTGCACCGGCTCCTGCGCGATCAGATCTTCCGGAAGCTCGTAGTCGAAGAGCGCCGCGTCTACCACAGCTCCGCTTGGCCCCCCGGGGAAGGCTTCTGATCCGGGCTCGGGATGCCGAAGTGCTGGTAGGCCGACGGCGTCGCGACCCGGCCGCGAGACGTGCGCGCCAGGAACCCTAGTTGGATCAGGTAGGGCTCGTAGATGTCCTCGATGGCCGACTTGTCCTCGCCGATCGAGGCGGCGATGGTGTTCAATCCGACGGGCCCACCGGAGAAGTGCTCCATGATGGTCATCAGCAGCTTGCGATCGATCTCGTCGAAGCCCATCGTGTCGACCTCGAGCTTCTGCAGCGCCCCGCGCGCCACCCCGGCGTCAATCGTTCCGTCGCCGTCGACCTCGGCAAAGTCGCGCACCCGCCGAAGCAAGCGGTTGGCGATGCGCGGGGTCCCCCGCGACCGGCGGGCAATCTCCAGGGCACCCGCAGCGTCGATGGGGACACCCAGCTTGCCGGCCGAGTTTTCGACGATTTGCGCCAAATCCTCCGTGTCGTAGAAGTCGAGTCGAAACACGATGCCGAAGCGGCTGCGCAGCGGCGAGGTCAGCAGCGCCGCCCGGGTCGTCGACCCGACCAGGGTGAAACGTGGAATCGGCAGCTTGACGGATCGGGCGCTCGGGCCTTCGCCGATGACGATGTCGATCTGGTAGTCCTCCATCGCCGGGTAAAGGACCTCTTCGATGGCGGCCGAGAGCCGGTGGATCTCGTCGATGAAGAGAACGCCGTGCTCCTCGACGTTGGTCAGAATCGCCGCCAGGTCGCCGACCTTCTCGATGACCGGGCCCGATGTCGCCCGCAGATCACCCTCCATCTCGTGGGCGATGATGTGGGCGAGCGTGGTCTTGCCGAGGCCCGGAGGGCCGAACAGCAGTACGTGGTCGAGCGGCTCATTGCGCTTGCGCGCCGCCTCGATGAACACGCGCAGGTTGTCGACGACCTTGCGCTGGCCGACGTATTCACCCAGGTTGCGCGGCCGCAGGGTCACCTCGAACCGAGATTCCTCTGAAACTGCGCTGGGGCTGACGAGTCGTTCGCTCATGTTCGTTCGCTCGGCGGCTTCTCCGTTCTGCTAGCCGGCCAGCACCCGCAGCGTCTGCCTCAGGAGCTGCTCGAATTCCGTCGCCGGGTCCTGAACCTTGTCGAGAGCCCGTTCGGCGTCGCGTGGACGATACCCGAGGTTTTCCAGGGCCGAAAGCACGTCTTGGCGAACGCCGCGCGGACCGGCAGCGTAAACCACCGGGGCAAGCTCCTGGACCTTGTCTTTGAGCTCGAGGGCCATGCGTTCCGCCGTCTTCTTGCCGACCCCGGGAATGGTCGAAAGACGGGCGATGTCCCCCTCGGCAATCGCCGCCGTGAGGACGTCCACTTCCATGCCGGAGAGTATCGTCACCGCCAGCTTGGGGCCGATGCCTGCGACCGAGAGGAGGTGCTCGAAAAGCTGCTGCTGCGGTCGGTCCTTGAAGCCGTAGAGCTGCAGGACGTCGTCGCGCACGTGCGTGTAGATGCGCAACTGGACCTCGTCGCCGCGCTCGCCGATCTCGTAGTACGCCGGCAACGGCAAGTACACCTGGTAGCCGACACCACCTACGTCGATGACGACGTACTCGGGCGTCTTCTCATGCAGCCGCCCGCGCAAGGAACCGATCATCTTTGCTCCGTCCCCGACGTCCTGAGCTGTCGGCGACCCTCGGCGCGCTCACCTCCGGCCGGCGACATTGTCTCCGTGCCATCGCGCGCACACGTTCGTGCCTGCCGTCGCTCGCGTCTCATCGCGCACCCTGGAGCCGCACGGCAAACGCCCGCGAGTGCATGTGGCACAGCGCCAGCGCCAGCGCGTCGGCAGCGTCCTGCGGCGGGACCTCCGGCAAGCGCAGCAGCGTCTTCACCATCTGCGAGACCTGCTGCTTGTCCGCCTGCCCGTAACCGGCCACGGCCTTCTTGACCGCCCGCGCGCTGTATTCGAAGACCGGGCAGCTCGCCCCCGCCGCGACAATCACGACACCCCGCACCTGGCCGAGGACCAGGGCGGAGCGAACGTTCCGCGCGGCAAATGCTTCCTCGACCACCACCTCGTCGGGCCGGTGCTCGGCCACGAGCCTTCGCAACGACGTATCGAGCAGCTTGAGGCGCTCGGTGACCGGCTGCCGGGCCGGTAGCTTGACGACCCCCTGGTCAACGACGGCGACGTTGTTGCCGACGACGTCAATGACCGCATAGCCGGTGTAACGCGAGCCCGGATCGATGCCGAGAATACGGACCGGCTCGGGCATCAGGCTCCGAGTGCCTCGGGGTCGATGTCGGCATTCGTGTAGACGCCTTGAACGTCGTCGTGGTCCTCGAGCTTCTCCATCAACGCCAGGCAGCGCTCGGCGTCCCTGCCTTCGAGCTCGATGTAGGAGCTCGGCACCATCGCCAGTTCGGCACTCACCCACTTGATGCCGTGATTCTCCAGCGCCTCGCGCACGACGCCGAACTCGGACGGGGACGTCGTCACCTCGAAAACGCCGTCGTCAGAGGTCAGGTCGTCGGCCCCGGCCTCGAGGGCCACAGCGAGAAGGTCATCCTCGTCGATGCTGGCGGCGTCCACGATGAACAGCCCGACCTGGGAGAACATCCATGCGACGGAGTTGAGCTCGCCGAGGTGACCACCGCTGCGCTCGAAGATCTTGCGGATCTCCGCCACGGTGCGGTTGCGGTTGTCGGTCGCTGTCATCACCAGCACCGCCACACCGCCGGGGCCGTAACCTTCGTAGTTGACCTCTTCGTAGACGATCCCCGGCAGCTCACCCGTCCCGCGCTGGATGGCCCGCTTGATGTTGTCGGCGGGCATGTTCTCGGCCTTGGCGGTGGCCACGGCGGTTCGCAGGCGAGGATTGGCCTCAATGTCGCCGCCGCCCTGCTTGGCGGCCACCGTGATCTCCTTGACGAGGCGGGAAAACACCTTGCCACGGGCGGCGTCGGCGGCGCCCTTCTTGCGCTTGATCGTGCTCCACTTGGAATGGCCGGACATCCGAATCCTCCTCGATGGCGAAAATCCTATCACCGCGCCCCAACCTCCGCACCCGGGGCCCAGGCGACACCCGACTCCGCTTGGCGGCACCTCCAGTGCCGGCCCTCATTGACAGTTTCGCCTGCGTATACGAAAATAAAACGAAAATTATGAAGATCCACCCCCGCGGCGCGTTGCGGCCGAGATCGAGCCCGAGGAGTAGCGAAGATGACCGTGACCGCCCCCGCCGCCCGCGTGCCCGGCGACGATGCGCCATTCCGTCGCAGGCGTCGGACCACGTTTTCGCCTTTGATGACGAAGACGATCTTGAACCGCTGCGAGACGCCCCACATGCCCTTCGTGTGGACGATCAACCCGTATCGTGGCTGCGAATTCGGCTGCACGTATTGTTACGCGCGCTACACACACGAGTTCCTCGGCGATGACGCCCGTTCCTTCGAGACGGATATCTACGTCAAGCAGGACGCAGCGATGGCCCTTCGTCGGGATCTGGCGCGCCGCGTCGAGCCCGGCGAGGCAATCGCGATCGGCACGGCAACCGACCCGTACCAGCCGGCGGAGCGTGACCACGAGGTTACCCGCTCCCTGCTGGAGGTGTTTGCCCATCAACGAGGACACGTGCTCTCGATGACCACCAAGTCCAGCCTCATCCGGCGGGACCTGCGCCTGCTCGCCCGCGTCGCGGCGACAAACAGCCTGGTGGTCAATCTGTCGCTCACCTCCCTCGATGCGCGGCTGGCGCGAATGCTCGAGCCGCGCGCCCCGACACCGGCTCGACGGTTGCAGACAATGCGTTTCCTGCACGATGCCGGCATCGACGTGGGCCTGTTTCTGATGCCGATCCTGCCCGGGATAACCGACGACCCGTTCACGCTCAACAGGGCCATCGCAGCGGCGCGAGGAGCGGGCGCGAGCTTCGTAGCGAGCAACGTACTGTTCCTGCGCCAACCGAGCCGGGCGATCTTCCTCGATTACGTGGCGCGAAATCACCCGGACAAGCTCGCGGCGTATGAGCGGGCGTTCTCCGGGTCGGGATACCTGTCGACCGGATACCGCAACGAGATCAGCGCCCGGGTGCGGGCCGCGGCCGTGCGCCACGGACTCGGCACCAAGCGTCCGGCGAATGCCAAGCGCCTGCGCCCGGCGCAGCTCTCACTGCGACTGTAGCGGCGCCCGCGGCGCTCACTGCCGACGGCGAGCGAGGACGAGGAGGCTGCTGCCGAACGGCATGCGCAGCCGGACGGTCAGCGGTGTCTCGATGCGATAGATACCGAGCAATGCGGCGTTCAGCCAGCCGGGGACCGGCGCCAGGTCGGAATGCGGACTGATCTCGCCGGTGTCGGCGGCGGCGGAGCCTGCATCGCCCTCGAGCGAAGGCGAGCCCTGCACGAGCCGTTTGGCGAGTCGTACGGCGAGAGCGGCGGGAAACAGCAGCGTATGGAAGTAGGACGCGTGGCGCACCTCGAACCCGGCCGCCTGCAACGGGCCCGTGAGGTCCGCCAGGCGAAAACGACGGGCGGCGTGGGTCGCCACGTCGTGGGAGCTGCGCAGCATCGTGAAGGCGGAGTCGGTGATCACGACCTGACCGCCCGGTTTGCATACGCGGTGAATCTCGTCCAGGGCGGCGGCAACGCTGCCGACGTTCTGGTGGTAGAGAACATCAAAACAGCCGACCAGGGAGAAGCTCTTGTCGGCGAAGGGCAACTCGATCACGTCGGCGCCAACCGGCACGACATCGGCGGTTCCCGCCCCCTGCTCGACGAGCAGCCGGAGCGCCGGGAGGTATGCCTCGGCGGCGAAGGTGCGACCGTGACGGGCCATTACCTGGATCATCGACCCGGTGCCGGGGCCGACCTCGAGGACCGCGCGACGCTCGCCGGCGCGGATACCGATCCCGTGCCGGGCAAGCAACGCGTTGACCGTGCGTCGTTTCGCCTCGAACCACCAGTGGCGCTCTTGCACCTGCGCCATGCGTACGTATTCGTTGGGGTCCACTCAGCGCTCCGCCACGGTCCGCGAATCGCAGCCTTGCGCCATCTCCAGATCGCGGGTGGTCGTGCCCGGGGCCACCGGCTGCGCCGCAATACTCCGCTTGCGCACCCATAGCCGGGCGATGGTTACCAGATAGCGCCAGCCGCGGCGCACGAAACCGATCAGACTCGTTGCCGTCTTCGACTCGCCTTCGACCCGCGGGATGCTGCGGTACGGAAGCTCCCGTACCCGGTAGCCGCGCAGGACCGCTCTTCCCAGCAGGTCGATGCAGTACTCGCCGTAGTCACCGCGCAACCCGAGCTCGCACAGCAAGGCTCGCGGTGCCATCACATATCCTGTCGTGTAATCGAGCACGCGTCGATCGACGAACCACTGCGCCAGTCCGGTAATGACCCGGCTCGCCATCACCGCGGTGGTCTCCCCGCGATCATCGGCGCCGTCGCGTACATAGCGCGAAGCACAGGTGATATCGGCCTCTCTGCTTCGCAGCGGCGCGAGAAGTCGCGGCAGAAGCTCGGGCGGATGCGAGAAGTCGCAATCCATCCAGGTCACGAACGTGCCGCGGGCTCGCTCGATACCGTCCGCGATCGACAGCGTCAGCCCGGCGGGAGGCTGACGCTCGATGACCTGCGCCTGCGGGTGATCGGACGTCGCTTCCCGCGCCAGCGCCGCGGTACCGTCGGGCGACCGATCGTCCATGACGAGAATCTCGTGCGACACGCCGGAGAGCGCGTCACTCACGCGCCGAATGAGCGAGACGATGTTGCCGGCCTCGTTGAAGGTCGGCAGGATGACGCTGACGCAAGGGGGATCGGGCAAGGGAACCGCAGGTTCGCGCATCGGGCAGCCTCGCGCGCTACTGTAACACCCGTCCTCGAGGCGTTTCTTTTTTGTATGATCCAGCCATGATCTCCCGAATTCCCATCGTGCCGCATCGCCGGCAGCTTCTCCGCGGAGCAGGCGCTGCCCTGCTGACGTTCGTGTTGGCCGCTTGCGGCTCCCCGCCCCCGGTCGACCTGTTTCTGGCGGAGCTCGTGCCCTTCGGCATCAGCGGCATCGACACCGACGTGATCTTCCCGCGCCGGGAAGGAGCCTCCCGGTTTCTGATCCGTAACTGGCCACCGATGACCACGCTGGAGGGAAACACGGTCTGGGTGCACGGCAAGTGGGCCCGCATAGGCTTTTACGCCGTCGCCGACGAGCCGCCCACCTTCGTCGCGGAGGCCAGCCCCTACTCTCACCCCGACGCGCCGGCACAAGTGCTGACCGTCTCGCTGAACGATCAGCAGCTCGAGTCCGTGCCCATGCGCCCGGGGTGGCACACCTACGAGATCGACCTGCCCGGCGAGCTCGTCGATGTCGGCTGGAACGAGATCGAGCTCGCCTTCGCGCAGTCGCTGCGTCCCGCCGACTTCGACGCCGAAAGCAGGGATCGCCGTACCCTCGCAGCCGAGTTCCGCCGCATCGAGATGCGCGGCGCAGCGCGAAGGCCCTACTGGGACGAGCGGCCCGAGCACATCGAGTTGGTGACCGCAAAGCAAAGCCCGGGCGCCGCTGCGGCACCCGCAGCCGGGCCTACGACCCCACGCTCCGAGGCCGCAGCGGCATCTGAGGAATCCTCGGACGACCCTCCGCGCCCGACGCTCGCCGTTCCGGACCCGGGAACCACCGACTTCGAAATGCCCGCCGACAGCTTCCTGGAAACCTACGTGTTTCCCGGCGCCGGTGTCCGGCTGACGGGAGTCGTCTCGGCGAGCTTCGACTCAGATACCGCGGGTGTCATTCGTGCGGTCGTGGACGCGATCGATCCCGATGCGGAAACCTTGATCTGGTCGGCCGAGCTGAGCGCTGCCTCGCCGACAGCGGATGTCGCCGCCGATCTGTCCGGCTGGGCGAACCGCGTGGTCGGCCTGCGGCTGCGCGTCTTCGGCGACACCAACGGCGTCGTCACCTGGCAGCGCCTCGGGATCACGCAGTCGGCCGCACCCGGGGAGCTGCCGGCGAGCCCTCACGAGGTTCTTGCCCCGCCCGTATCGGGCGCCCTCGGAAGGCCGGATATCTTCCTCATCATCCTCGACGCGGCGCGCGCCGACGTGTTCGAAGGAGATCTGGGCGCCGAGCTCGCCCCCAACGTGCAGGCGCTGGCGAGCGAGGCAACGACGTTCTCGAGAGCATGGGCGCCGTCGAGCTGGACCGGCCAGACGATCCCGGCGGTCTGGAGCGGCATGACCCCCGACGCTGTCGGGGTTCAGCACTGGGGTTCGCGGCTGTCGCCCCAGGTAACGACCTTTCCGGAAGTCATCCATGACGCGGGGTATCGCACGGTGCTTTGGAGCCAACACAATATCTACCGCTCCCGCAGGCCGCTGCGACACGGCTTCGAGGTGTTCGAGGAGACCGACAGCACGGACCTGGAGCAGCGGCAGATCCTTCCCGCCATCGCCGACGTCGTGGACGACGAACGGCCGACGCTGGCCGTCATCCATCTGCTACCTCCGCATGCCCCCTACACGCCGCCGGAGCCCTTCCTCGGCTCCCGCAGCGGTTGGTACGAGGGCGAGCCGATCACCGCGCAGATGCTGAACCTGTTCGACTCTCTCTACACGGAACAGCAGGCGGAGCTGCGGGACGAGATCCGGCGTGCGGCCATCGCCAAGTACGAAGAAAACGTCCGTTTCGCCGACCACCTCGTGGGACGGCTGGTCGACGATTTGCGACAACAGGGCCGCTATGACGACGCCTTGGTGATCGTCACCTCCGACCATGGGGAGGCGTTCTACGAGCACGGCCGCTTCCTGCACACCAAGATGCTGTACGAGGAGTTCCTGCGCGTACCACTGGTGGTGAAGTGGCCGACATCGGCCGACGGCTTCCTGCCGGTCGTCGACGCTCCGGTCAGCCTCATCGACCTGGCACCGACCCTCGTCGACGGGCTGGCGATCGAAGACGAGCGTGCGCGTTACCAGGGCCGCAGCCTGCTGCCCCCGGCCCGCGGCGAGCCGCCACCCACCCGCGTGGTGTACGCCTACACGAGCGGTGAGACCAATCCGGACTGGGACCCCAAACCGCAGTACGCGGTGAGGGCGGGCGACTTCAAGCTCATCCGTGACGACCGCTACGACCGCATCGCCCTGCACCGTCTGTCGACCGATCCGGGGGAAACCGAGGACCTGTCGCTGCGGGAAGGCTTCTACGCCGCCTGGCTGACGCAGGTCCTGCGCCAGACCCAGGCCCACAACACCGGGCTCCTGCTCGCCCTCGGGGGGGCCGCGACGGAGGACCTCGACGCCGAGACCGTACGTCGATTGCGGGCGCTCGGGTACCTGCGCTGATCAGCGATCGAGTCCGCGGGTCTCGATGGTGCAGACGCGCGTCCCGTCGAGCCCGTGGCGCTCGATCCAGTAGCCGAGCTCCCGGCCAACGCTCTCGCGGTCCCGTTCGTTGATCGCCTGCACGTCTCGAAGCCCGTACTCCGGCGGCAAGTTGCCGTAGCGCCCGTTGACTGTCGGCACGCCGGTCGCCAGCGTCACCCAGGCGGCATCGTCGTGCACGTGCGGATACGGTCGTTCGTCGACGTGCAGGAGTAAGAATGCCGTGCATTCGGGATCGACCTGGGCGGCCAGCGAGGCTACGTAGTCCTCGACCGCGCGACGATCGCGGAACCTCAGATCGTGGCTCTGCTCCGCCACCATCACGGCGGCGAGGACGGCCATGAGCACCCACCTCCCCTGCCGCTGCAACCTCCCGAAGAACATCGCGGCTCCCAGCGACAGCGGCAAGAGCGCGATCATGCCGATACGGCCGACAGCACGCAGAGCGGCGGCTCCCGGCAGGTATTCGTAGATGAGCCGCCAGCCCGAGTAGCCGCCGGGATACAACGTCGTGAGCACGACCAGTGAACCCACCACCAGTGCCAGCAGTCGGACGCTGCGTCGCTTCCACGCCCAGTAGATGCCGATCAGCGCCAGCGCCGTGGTAACCGGCCCCACACCGTGGGAGTGGTGGGTCTGGCGCAGCTCGAAGAACGGGCCGTCGCGACGCTGCAGCCAGCCATACAGCGGATGTCGCGGACCCATGAGAAGCCAGGAGACCGGGCGCGGCAGAGCGTCCCAGGGATAGCCACGCAACCCGACCTCGCCGGCAGCGCGCACGTAGCGGTTCAGCAGGGGGAGCAGAGCGACGAGGGCGGCCAGGCCGCTTGCGCCGATGGTCCACGCGTTTTGCCGCAGCCGAACTCTGAAGCGCCGCCTGGTATCCGGCAAGGCGAGCGCCCACAGGGCCGCCACGAGCACGCAAAGGCCGAAGAAGTACAGCGGGTAGAAGGCCGTGTACGCTTGTGCCACGAGCATGGCGAAGAATGCGACGATCCAGCCCCGGCGACACCGGTCGGCAAGGTCGGTTTCACCGAACACGAGCAGCAGCGCGGCGAAAGCCGTCAGCAGGTAGAAAGCGGGCTGGAGCTGCTGGTGGGGAACGTCTGCCGAGCGCGGGTTGCCGAACGCGAACAGGAAGGCGCCGAGGCTGGCGCCGATGATCTCGACGCCGAAAAGCCGCCGGAACAACAGGAACGCGGCGACGAAGTTCAACGTCCAGTTGAACAACACCCACGACAGAAACGACGGGACCGGAGGAAGTCCACCGGCGCGTACCAACCAGTAAGGCACCGCCGCTCCGAGGAGAAGGTCGGTGTAGGCGGCGACGTTCTCCTGCGGGTAAAAAAGCGGTGGGCTCCAGAAATCGGCGTGAAGCGGGTGGCCGCTCAACCAGCGGTAGGAGTGCTCGAGCGTGAAGTTGACCAACCGCACGTCACCGAGGCCGAAGAAGGTCCGCCGCATCCCGGAGAAGACGATGGGCCCGAACACCATCACCATGCCTACCGACCAGGTGAGCAGGGGAACGAGCACAGCGTGACTGCGGATCCGCTTCATGGCCCGCTACGTTACCGCCTGACGACGAAAAAGGCTGCCCGACCTCGAAGGGTCTGGCAGCCTTCTTCAATGGTTTTCCCGGCGACGACCTACTCTCCCACCCAGTTGCCCAGGCAGTACCATCGGCGCTGAGGAGCTTAACTTCCGTGTTCGGAATGGGAACGGGTGTGACCTCCCCGCTACAGCCACCGAGAAAAAGCTACTGAATAGTCCAGCTCGAGTCAGATTGCAGAGTTTCGGCCTTGCGGCCACCTCACCCCACGGTAAGACCCGTTCTTTGCTGAGCACCCGTCGCCGAAGCGACGGATTGAGCCCTTTTCGATCGTTTCGACCGCGGCACGTTTCGTGCCCCATCGAAAGGAACGGCTCGGGTGCAGCCGACAATCGCCGATCCCGTTTTCACGGGCCGTCGATCGCGTGTCTGCCCCTGGCGAATTTAAAGGCCAAGCCACACGGGCGATTAGTACCGCTCGGCTGAACACATTGCTGTGCTTACACCTACGGCCTATCAACCTGCTCGTCTCGCAGGGCCCTTCAGGGGGCCGAAGCCCCGGGGAGACCTCATCTTGGAGCCGGCTTCCCGCTTAGATGCCTTCAGCGGTTATCCGATCCCGAGATCGCTACCCAGCGATGCTCCTGGCGGAACAACTGGTACACGAGAGCTCGAGCCATCCCGGTCCTCTCGTACTAGGGACGGCGCTCCTCAAGTTTCCTACGCCCACAGCGGATAAGGACCGAACTGTCTCACGACGTTCTAAACCCAGCTCACGTACCGCTTTAATCGGC
>CBDUAS010000059.1:0-10780 GCA_965365185.1 uncultured bacterium
GTGCCAGATCGACGGGCATTCGGCGGCCCGGGCACCGAGGCCGCCGTAGAACATCGCGCGAGTGCCATTCGCGTGCACGATGTCCGGCCGATGTTCCCGCATCTTCCGCCGGATTTCTCTCACCGAGCTCAACAGCGCACGACCGGGTCGCCGCAGCGTCGGCATCGGCGCTTCCACGACGGTGGCACCGGCGCGCTCGGCGAGATCGGAGAGCTGATCGCGCTCGGGCACCACGAGCGTCGCCGACCATGTGGTCGGGCGCAGCCCGCCGATGAGCGTCAACAAACTGATTTCACCTCCGCCGATGATCCTCGAGTGGTGCGAGATGTAGAAAACCGTGCGGTCGCGCCTCGCCTCTCTCACGTTCCGTCCTTCACCGCCCGAGCCGCCGGTCGGGCCTCGTGCCGGCCGCCGCCGGCCGGCAGGTCTTCGTCCTGGTGCATCAGCAGCGATGCGCCGACGAGTCCCACCACCATCCACATCGGCTCCATGATGCGAACGATGATGAAGGTGTTGGCGCCGATCCCGTGCATCAGCACGCCGGCGAAGCCTGCCAGGAAGCCCGTGGCCAGGACGGTTTCCGTGCGGTTGCATGCCAGCCGGCGGAGCCTGAATCCGGTTCCGGCCAATCGCCATGCCAGCCAGAGAAAGAGCCCGAAGCCGACGAGGCCCGTTTCGGCCAGAATCCTCGGGTATTGCGCATCGATGAGACCCGCGCCGGTCACGCCCGCTCCGTTGAACGGATAACGGGCGACGACCCGCGCCGCGGTAGCCCAGGCCTGCAAGCGAGCCGCCGCGGAGGGTTCGATGGCGTAGCCGAAAACCCGGATGCTGTCGCGCTGCGAGCTGAGCGTGTAGCTGGCGCGCTCGATCAGCGCTTGTGGCGGTGACAGCAGCAGCAGGATCAGCGCTACGGATATCAGCAGGAGGAAGATCGCCTTGTTGCGACTGAGAGCGATGGTCGCGGACAGCATCACGGCGAACGCCAGCCACGATGTGCGCGAGTAGGTGAAGGCCAGCGGCAACGTCATGATCGCTACCGCGCTGAGCCACGCCAGGCGTTCCTTCAGGTCACGCGCCTCGCCCAGGTACGCCAGCGCCAGTGCCATGGTGAACACCAGGTAACCGCCGAGAGTGTTCGGCTCGCCGCGCTCGCCCTCGAACGGCGCGGTGATTCGTCCCCCGGCCGGGATCTGCGCGATGCCGATGAACGAGATGATCACCGCGGTCAATAGGACGGTGATCAGGAGACGCCGGACTTGCCTCCGGTCACGGACGTAGTTGACCGCGAGAAAGTAGATGAAGGTGTATTCGAGGTACTTGAGAACGAAGAAGACACCAGTGAGCAGGTTCAGGCGTTGCATCAACCCGCCCCAGAGCGTGACCAAGGCGGCAAACCCGATGTAGGCGAAGATCGGCGCGTTCAACGGCGTCCGCCGCAGCAGCGCTGCCTCCTTGTACACCGCCAGGCGGATCAACCACGCCAGGGAAACGACGAGAATGATGTAGTCGTCGAGCCGTAGTGTAATGCCCCGGCTCGCCGTCGCCGTGGAGGCGCCGCCCAACTGCCCGACGATGAACTCCGGCGACAGCAACATCGACAGGATCAGGACGTAGAACGTCGCCTCGGCCGACCACAGGGTGACGAGAAGGAGAACGAGGGCGGCGGCGACGACTCCCGCGACCATCAGGTCCGCCGACGTTGCCACCAGGGCGATGAGAGGTGCCAGCAGCACCGCGGCGAGCACGCCGATGGCGTTCGGCGTCAGCCGCGTCGGGCCCTTGGCACGACTCGGCCCGATGACCGGAGCTGCGGACGTGGAGACGGCCATGCGGGCCCCCGACTCAGGAGCGGCGGCCCAGAATCTTCGATGCCGCTTTTCCCAGGCCTCCGAATACACGCGAGGGTGGGCCTGATTGCCCCTCCTCGTATCGGTAGTGGTAGTAGTAGTAGTCCGTGTCGCGCAGAGTGCTTTCCGCCTCAGCCTTCACGTCGTTCATCACGATGCCCCAGATATCGGCGTTGACGTTGTCGAAGTGGCTCTTGGCGCGGCGGAGAACGTCGCGGCCGACCTTTCCGACCTCATAGACCAGCACGATGCCGTCGGTGTGCTCGGCGAGAATGGCGGAGTCCGTGACCGGGATGATCGGCGGCGTATCGATGATCACGATGTCGAACGCTTCGCGAAGCTCGGTGATCACCGCGCCCATCTTCTTGCTGCTCAGCAACTCCGCCGGATTCAGCGGGTTCGAGCCCGAGGGGAGGATGTGCAGGTTGTCCATGCCCGGCGTGAGCACGACGATGTCCATCGGCAACTCGCCAAGAAGCACGTCCGAGAGGCCGCGCGTCGCCGCCTCCCAGGTCATGCCGCCGGTGAGGACATCCGCCAGCCCGGGCTCCTTCGGCAACCCATAGACGCGGTGGACGTCCGGGCGTCGCAAGTCGGCCGCGACCAACGCGGTCTTTCGACCCATCTGCGCGAACGCCAGTGCCAGGTTCGCTGACGTTGTCGTCTTTCCTTCCTCGAGAACCGAGCTGGTCACCATGATGACCCGTGCGTCCGCGGCCGCGCGCGCCTTCTCGATGTTCGTCCGCAAAGCGCGATAGGCCTCGGCGACCGGCGAGCGGGGATCGTAGTGGGTAACCAGCGAGGAGATGTGGCCGATGTCGGGGTGCTCGAGAAGCTGCGGCACGCTCGATCGGATCACCGACCGTACCTCGTCGAAGTCGATCGGTGGGACGATGCCGATCACCGGCAGGTCGAGCAGCGACTCGACGTCTTCGATGGCGCCGATCGAGGTGTCGAGCGTCTCCACAAGAAGCGCCACGACCACGCCGAGCAGGAGGCCGATGACCGCAGCGACGAGGGCGCGGCCGGCACGCCCGGATTCGCTCACCGGTACGGCGTCGATGGCACGCTCGATGATCTGGATCTCCTGGGCCTGCTCGACGTCCCGCAGGTTGGCCTGCTCCAGATTCGAACGGATCTGCGTGTGGATTTCCGAGTTCAGCGCCACCTCGCGGCGCAACCGCTCCAGCTCCGCATCGTTGGCCGGCATGGCGACGAATTTTTCGCGCAGGCGGTCGCGGCGGCTCTCGAGCTCGCTCGCCGCCGTCGCGAAGGACACCCGCAAGGCCGCGGCCGTCACCCGGATCTCCGCTTCGACGGCCAGAACCTCCGGAGATGATGCGGTTTGATACGCCAGCAGCTCGGTGCGCCGTTCGTCGAGCGCCCGCAAGCTCGGACCGAACGTCGCCATCATGGTCTCCTCCCCACCCAGAGTCGTGAGCAGTCCACCAGGGGGAAGGGCGTCGCTCGCGCTCGCTTGATCGAGCACGCGAATCGCCGCCCGGGCTTCTGCCAGGCGACGCTCGACATCCTGCAGCTCCCGCTGCGTTGCCGCAATCTCGTCCGTGCCCAGGCTCAAGCGATCAGCGTTTGCCAGCATGAAATCGACGAGCCGCTTTTGTGATCCGGCGAGGTCCGACTCCACCAGGGCGAGCCGCTCTTCGAGAAACCGCTTGCCCTCGATGACGTCCTGGTTGATTTCGTACCGGTTTCGCTCGGCGTAGGTGTCGAGCAACACGTTCAAATACGCGACCGCCTGGGCGCGGTCGGGCAGGCTGATGGTTACCTCGAGTATGCTGGTTCCTGGAACCACCACGGGGGTGATGGACTGCCGGAGCCGGACGAGCTGCCCGACCCATTCGGCGTGCGCCGCGATGTCGGCATCGGTGACCGGCGTGCCGTCCGGGTTCTGGCGATCGATGAGGCCGAGCGTCATGGCCACTTCCTTCAGGACCTCTCGACTCATCATCACTTCGGCGTGGGTGTCGAGCCGATTGCCTTCCTCGTAGTAGTAGAAGGTCTGCATCATGAGGTCCATCGGCTGGCTTCGAGAAACGACGCGCAGCCGTCCGGTAGCCTCGTACACCGTTGGCGGCACCTCGGTCAGAAAGAACCCGAGGAGGCCGGCGAGCACCGGCATCAAGATGATGGTCCACTTCCGCTTCTGGAAGATACGGACGTAGTCGCGAAGGTTGAGCTCGTAGTGCATGTCAATCGCGCCGGATGAGTTCCAGGATCGTAATCGCGCTCAGGATCAGGCTCGCGATACCTACCCAATCGCGGATCTTCTGGCTGCGATCGGGTGAGAACGGGACAACGACGAAGTCCCCGGGCTCAAGAGCCGGTGCCATCGCTGCCTGGCCGTTGCCGAGGGTCGCGTCCAGATCTACGGGGATGACTTCGCCGGACGCCGGTCGCGACACGTAGACCGCGCTCCGTTGTGCGGTCTGGGTCCAGCCGCCGGCTTGCGCGATCGCATCGAGAACCGAGATGCCCTCGCTGTAGGTATAGACACCGGGCTCTCGTACCTCTCCGAAGATGAACATGCGGCTGGAGCCCTGCTGAATCGAAGGCACGTGAACCACGTCTCCGGCCCACACGGTCGGATCCTCTGTCGCTCCCGCGAGCACCGCCGAAAGGTCGAACACCAGCTCCCTGCCCCGCCGCACGATACGGACGTCGCCGAGGTCGGCGTTCGCCGTCGGGCCGCCGTAGCTGTTGATGAATTCACTGAGCGTGATGCGGCCTTCGATCGGGTAGTTGCCGGCCCCGCCGTTCGGTGTGTCGCGAATCTCCCCCGTCAGGGTCGCGCTCCAGGCGTTGTACTCGTCGACCCGCACCTCCACATAACCGGCGGGCACGTATTGCTGAAACAGTTCCGTCAGCCGACGCGACAGCTCAGTGGGCGTCGTCCCCGCTGTCTGTACCCCACCGATGTTGAACCGGGCGATGACGATGTTGCCGTCGGATTGCACCCGATGCGTGGTCGTCGTCGGCGCTTCCGGGCCCAGGTACGTGGTCATGCGGACGACGTCTCCAGGACCGAACAGGTATTCGGCGACCCCATCGACTACCTTGAAGGTTTCTCCTCCCTCTCCAGTGGCCTGTGCCGGCGACCCCGAGACCACGGCGGCGCCAGGCGTCTCGCCCGAGCCGTCGTGTGCATCGGCGCCAGGCGTCTCGCCCGAGCCGTCGTGTGCATCGGCGGAAGGAGAGCTTGCGGCCCGTCCGTCGTGTGCATCGGCGAGCGGCGATCGTGCTCGCCCGCTGACGTAATCTTCTGCCCCCTCCAGGGTTATCCCTTGGCTACCGAGTTGGTCTTCGTATGCGGTGAGCAGCGGCCCGAATTCGTCCGGCCGCGTAGGCGCGGACAGCGCGGGGGCGCGGGTGGCGCAGCCGATCCCCGAAAGCTGCAGCGAAAACAGAATGGCCAGCGGCTTTGCCGCACGGCGCCAGGGGGCGTGGCGGCCCATCAACCCGAACGAACGACGATGCCCAGTGGTTTCGCGCACGTGTCCCTCTCCTACGATCGCGGGTTCTCGGGCTGGGTGGACATGGCAATCTCCGTGGGCTGCGGGAGCAGACCGAGCTCGCGCAGATCCGAGGCGGCGAGGGCGCGCGACACGTAGATGTGCGGAGTTGTCAATAGATCGAGCGTCCGGGACTCCGTTGGTGGCCGGCGCTCTGCGGTCAGCAGGATCTCCACTTGCGGGCGCATCGGGTTTTCGCTCTTCACGTCCACCACGCGCCCCACCTCTCCGCCGCTGAGTCGAACGTAGCTGCCGATGGGGAAGAGCCCGATGCTCCCGACCAGCGCCTTCAAGGTCGACGAGCCGAACTTCTCCGCCATTTGCATCAGCAGTTGAATCCCGTGGTTCGCGCTGCCCGGAACGACGCCTTTGTAGGGCCGCGGGTGGGCAAACGACTCGAAGAAGTCCACGGTTCCCAGAATCCTTGCCTCCGGCAGGATCTCGTCTCCCTGAAGCCCGCGGGGATATCCGCTCCCGTCGAGACGCTCGTGGACCTGATAAGCGATCTCTGCGATCCGTTCGTAGCGTCCGCCCAAGGTGCGGAGCATCTCGTAGCTGCGCGTCGGTCGCGAGCGCATCATGTCCCATTCAGCCGGGGTCAGGCTGTCCGCCTTCGTCAACAGCCGCGCCGGTAGCTGCACGCTGCCGACGTCGTGAACGAACCCGGCGAGGCACAGTTGCGGCAAGGTCGACACCGCTAGCTCGGTCTCCTGGCCCAGGTGCACCGCGAGAATGCCGACGTTGACGGAGTGCGGCAGGATGAATCCTTCCCCCTCCGTGTACGTCCCCATTGCCTTGCGTAGCAGGTCCCTGTTCGCGGTCGTCGCGCGGACGATCTCGGGACACATCTCTTCCAGCTCGGCGACCGTCGCCAGTAACCTTCCCGGCGTGAGCTTCTCCATCACCGCCGCTTCGAACAGCCGAGAGACTCCCTCGACCGCCCGTTGGTAGAGCGCGCCCGTCGCGTCTTCGGCCGGGCGCTGCCCCGGTGCAGAGACCAGCGAGGTGTCTGATTCGCCGACCGAAGGTGACGGCGGCGCCACCGGGGCCGGCGATTCGGCTCGCGGGGGCTCTGCCTCCGGGCGGCCGCCTCCAGCGTGCCTTCCCTTTGTCAGGGCGTCGCTTTCCGCTGAGCTCCTGCGGAGATCTTCATACGACTTGATGAACTGGAGCAGGTTGTTCATTGCGTTACACCCAGATGGCCTTGACGATTTCGGGTCCGACCGCCTCGAGTCGGCGCTGGTAGCCCATCAGTAGAGACAGATCACACAGGTTGTTGATGCGCCGTGGTATTCCCTTGGAGCTGTCGTGAATGAGCTCGAGCGCATCGTCCGTGAAGATGTCTCCTTTCCCGCCGAAATGTTCGATGCGGTGGCGGATGTAGGTGACGGTCTGCTCCAGATCGAGCTCCTGAAGCCGGCACTTGACGGTGAAGCGGTCCGCGAGCTGCGGAAGCTGCGAAACGCGGTTCCAGAGGTCGTCCTGCCCGATGAGAAGCAAGGTGACGAGATTCCGATCGTTGAGTTGGTAGTTGAGCAAGAGGCGAAGCTCCTCGTACAGCGAATCAGCCGGAAGCGACTGAGCTTCGTCGAGCACAACGAGGTTGTGCAGGCCGCGGGAGGCGTTGTCGAGAAAGCAGGAACCGAGCTCCGTATACAGGTCGCTCTTGGTGGCCGCGTCGCCGGGCTCGGCATCCATCTGCCGGAGCATGTTGCGGAACAGTGCCTCGCCCTCGACCAGCGGGTAGTTGATCAAGATGGTGCTGTAGTCCTGCAAGTCGACGCGCGACAGCAGCAACCGCACCAGGGTCGTCTTCCCGGTGCCGTACTCGCCGGTCAGCAGACCGCCGGTCTTTCGCTCCCGGATGGCGTACTCGAGAAGCTCCAGCGCCTGGCTATGGCTTTCGGACAAGTACACGCTGCCCGGGTCCGGGACGTTCTCGAACGGCCTGCCCGCAAACCCCCAGTAATCGACGTAGACGCCGGCCTCCGTGTTCATCGTCCGCGTGCCGCGCGTGCTTCGCAGGTGGAAGGCGTTTCCATCACTTCACGTACCTTGGACTCCCCGGGCCACCGGGTCGTGTTGCGGCGTCGGGTTAGGTAGCGATGCGGCGATGAAGTCGCCGGTTTCGCGGTCCGCGACTGACCCTGCGCCGAGATCTGTTCGGTCCCCTATTTGTCGATCCTGCCTCTGAAAAAAAGCTCAGACGTATCCGATAATAGAGTTCCGCAACAGTGCACATCAATACTTACTTGTGGCGTAACGAAGAGTCACGTAGATAGAAACGACCAGGGCGGCGACCCCTGCCAAGGCTGGCGCCGGAGTGAAGATCGCGGCCAGGCCGCTGATGTAGGCCGCTGCTACCGCAGCGGCGACGATCAAGGGGACATCGATTCGACGCTCGCGGATGGCGTCCATGGCACCGTGAAACAGCGGTTCCCCGACGACGAACAAAACGGGGAACGCGAGGACGACCATGCCGATGCGCTGGGTCAAGCGGTTTGGCCAGGGGGCACCGAAGGCGCGGCTGGCAACCAGCAGCAGGAGAATCGGCAGCGTCAGGAGCCATACCCAGAACAACCGCCCTTGCTCTTCCCGCTTGCGGGCGATCGAGGGGCGCCGGCCGGTGCTCACGCGTTCGCGCTGTCGGCGGGTCGAGGGGAGGGGGCGCGCCGCGGCTTGCTCACGACGGTGCGTGCTCGCGCTCTAGCTCCGCGAACTGCTCCAAGATCCGTGCTTCCTGCTCCTCGGTGAGGTACTCGTCCGCGACGAGAAAGAGAATCTGATCCTCTTTGAGCAGGTGCTCTCGCACCAGGTGGACGATGTACAGGCCATAACCCCTGAGCAGCTGCGCGGCGAAGGCCGCGCGCGACGCGTGCTCGGATCGCCGGCACTCGGCGAGAGCCTCCTTGAACCGCTCGTTCATGATCTCGAGGTTCTCGTGGTCGGCGATCCTCGCGTCCAACCGGAGGTTCTCCGTGGCGAGGAACTCCATCAAGAACGGAAAGAGGCAGTCCTCCTCCTTGCGGTGGTGGAGCGCCATCTCCCGGTCGATGTAGCCGGCGATTGCTTCGATGCTATCGAGCATGTGCGGGTCGGGGCGTCGGGTACCGAGCTGGCGCAGCGCCGCGGAGAGATCCTCGAGCCGCTCTTCGATCTGACGATGCTCGGCCCGCAGGATATGCGTCGGGCTCAGGCGCGTGACGATCGGTCGTGGTTCGGGCGACTCGGGCATGAAATTCGGCAGCAGGAACGTCGACTCGGAAATCCTGAAAGACAATTCGAGTATAGTTTGCGCCCCAGAGCCGGACAACGAGCCTACTTGAAGGGATCACGACGCAGCGGTAGCTTCGGGGCGTCCCGCGTCGACGCCTGCGGTGCACTCACGAGGGAAAGCGATGGGCCTGTGGAGAGTGGAGGAAGCGGCCGAGTACCTCGGGATCCGCCCGAAGACCCTGTACGAGTGGGTCCGTCTCGACCGCGTTCCATACCGGAAGATCGGGTTCAACGTTCGCTTCGATCCCGCTGAGTTGGAGCGCTGGACGGCCGAGCAGGCTCGCGGCGCCACCACGGGTGGGCGGAAGGGGGCGAGCCGCCCGGGGAAAGGCCGACCCGAGGCGGGAGACATCGCCGATGCCGAGACCCGGGAACGCACCTCAGTGCAGCCAGCCGACCATCTGCTCGCGGAGCTTGCCGCCGACGCGTCGGCGATGTTGCGCGACCTCGAACGCGACGTCGGAACCAGCCTCACCTTCCCGCAACGTCGCAAGATCATCGATCTCGCGGACCGCCTCGATCTTGCCGCAGCCGCGGTGCGGCGCGTCTGAGGCGCTCGGGAGAGTCGCGTGACGGGAAACTTGTTTGTGTACGGTGAGCTTTGCAAGCCGCCGGTCTTGCGTGAGTTGCTCGGCCGCGTGCCGCCGGCGGAGCCCGCAAGGCTCGCGGGGTTTCATCGTTGCCTGAACCCGGAGACCGGGTATTTCTGCGCCGTGGAGAAGGCGGACTCCGTGATGATCGGGTTGCTGCTGGAGGGTATCGACCCCTCCGAGATCGCCTTGCTGGATGGTTTCGAGAACGTCGATGGTGGTGAATACCGACGTGTCGAAGTCCGCGCTACCGCCCTCGTTCTGGGTCGCGAGGTCTCCGCCTGGCTCTACATCGGTGCCTGAGTGGGAGCCGACGTGCAGAGACAGTCACTGCTCGGTATGACGAGGCTCACGGCGTGGAACCGCTGGCACGCGTCCATGCGCCCGACGATCGCCGCACGAACGAGAGCTACCGCACGCAGGAGAAACTGCCGTCCTCAGCGGAGGCTATGCCATCCGTCGCGATGTCGAGTGTCGATGCTGTTGGTTCCGTGAGAGTGTGGAGACGCCGGCCTATACGTTGTCGAGCTTCGCGATGATTTCGCGCATGTGCCACTCAACAACTTCGTCGTAGTAGGCTTTGATCGAGTCCATCGTGTCCTGCCGCTCTTCCGGTCCGGTGGCTTGGCGGTAGGCCTCGATGGAATGCCGGAGCTCGTTGCCCAGGCTCTCCACATCCGAGACGATTTCGGGCCGGTTGGTTTCCGACCACTCACGAAATTCCTGCCAGCGCGTGATGTAGTTACGCAGCTTCATGGAGATCCCTATCGGCGTGAATATACCATCGCGCGCAGAATGTGAAAATGGGCTGACGCTACACGCCGCGCCGATGCTCCTCCTGGTTTGCGGCCTTTGCGCACTGGCGTCGGGCTGCAGGTTGGAGTTCGCCGCTGACGCCGGCACGCTGGCGCCGTCGATCCGTGAGGTCCGGAGTTTGCTGGATCAGGACCGGGTGCGCCAGGCGCTCGAGAGAGCCGAAGCGCTCAGCCGCCAGTACAGCGGGCCACAGGCGGACCTGGCGTACGGTTGGGCGCTATGGCGCAACGGCGACGTCCGGGGCGCGGAGACTCGCTTCCGGCGCGCCGCGGAGGCCGGCCTTCGAGAGGGCAACGTCGGCTTGGCGTTGGTTCGAGTCAGCGGCGCCGATTGGGATCGCGCCAGAGACATGGCGCAGGTCGGGCTGCAGGCGGAAGACCGGGCCGGCATCGCGCACGCCGTCCTCGCCAGCGTCGCCTGGACCGAGGGCGACGCACAGTTGGCGGCCAGCGAATTGGCTGCCTGGAGCGCTACGGAAAGCGGCACGTCACGCCGACGGGCGGCGGAGGCGATGGCAGCGGCAGCAGGTCGCGTTCAGGGCCGAGCCCAGCAATGGATCGGCGAGACCAGTGTCGTGGAGCTGCGGCGCCTCGAAAACGGCGGCTGGGCACTCGACACGGTGGTGGCGGACATGCCGGCTTTGCTGAAGCTGGATTTCACGTTTCGACAGAGCCTGATCTCGGCCGATCTGGCGGACGCCCTGGGTCTGCCGGTGGAC
>CBDUAS010000060.1:0-10769 GCA_965365185.1 uncultured bacterium
TCCATTGTCGCTTTGCAATTGTCGAATTCTGCAAAATACCAGTCGAAATCTGTTTCAGGCATGGTGTCCAGGTTGGTCTTGATCCCGGTCTGGACGCCGGTCTTGGCCATCCACATATTGCCGTACTTCTCTTGCGCCAGGTAGTTGACAATATCAACCGCGACGTCTTTGATGCGGTTCGCGCGAGCCCGCTCGAGATGCTCGGCGAGCCGCAGGCAGCAGGTGAGCGCCTCCAGCAGCTTCTGATCATCTTGTTGCAGGAGCCTGCGCAGCGGCCCGGGCTTCGGCGAGCCCTTGCGGTGATAGCGCACCAGCAGCGTGATCAACGCCTTGTCCCGGTGGCTCATACCGGGCAACAACGTATTGTCGATCAGGAAGGCGCCGTGCCGGTGATGGCCGTGATAGCCGACCGCCATGCCGATGTCGTGGAGCTGCGCCGCCTCGTCCAGTAACCGCGCTTCCTCCCAACCGTAGCCGTGCAACGGCTTGAGCTCGTCGAACAGCCTGCGGGCAAGGAAGCGAACGTGCTCGGTGTGGGTAATGGGTTGCGGGTAGTGCAGGAAAAGATTGTGGACGCCGAACTTGCGCACCACGGGAATCAGGTGGGGCTCGGGGAACATCTCGCGGAACAGAAGTCCCTCGCGGATTCCCAGTCCTGAAACGTGTAGCCCGCGCAGGTCGGCCGCCCGCAGCAGCGTCTCGTAGACGAGGGCCCCGGCCACGATGATGTCGGCGCGGTCCGGCTTGATTCCGGACATACGAGCCCGGCGTTTCGTCTTTCTCTGTAGCAGTCGTGCGACCAGCGATTCCAGGTCGGCGCGCTCGAGGAACAACCCGTGCACCTGCCCGATGGGGTAGTCGGCCGTGGCCTGCAGCGCACGGGCGAGGTTGCGGATTGTGCCGCCCATCGCCACCAGCGGCTCGGGGCTCTCGCGAATCCTCGCCACCACCTCCTCCAGCTCCCCGCGGATGACCTCACGAACCCGCTCGACCTCGTCGGCGGACGGCGGATCGGCGTGCAGATGCAGCTCCGTCAATCGCACGGCGCCGAGCGGGTACGCCGCACCGCCGTCAAACTCCCGGCGCCTCATGCGCGACACCTGAACCGAGCCACCACCGAGGTCGACGACCCACGCGTCCTCGAAGGCGAATCCGTTTGCCACCGCAAGTACGCCGAGCGCCGCCTCTCGCTCGCCGTCCAGAACCGTGACGTCGAGGCCGAGATGGCGAACACGCTCGATGAACGCAGCCCCGTTCGTCGCATCACGGGCCGCGCTCGTGGCCACCACCGTGAGGTCGGTGAGATGGGTGTCCTGGGCGTAGTCGTTGATCAGGCGGAGCGCCGTCAGGGCACGCTCGATCGCCGCCTCTGAGAGCTCACCGGTGGCCGTGACCCCCTCCGCCAGCCTGATCGGATCTGATCGACGAGTCGATAGGAGGTCTCGGGCTCGCAGGCGTAGACGACGAGCCGGACTGTGTTGGAGCCGAGGTCGACGATGCCGATTCGCTTCACGAGCGCAAGCCTACCGCAATCTCCGGGGTCGGCTGACGCACGCGCCGGCACGCCGCCGAATCGCTCCGCACCGCCGACTGCGCTACGCTGCTGGCCGGAGCGAAAGGGGTCGCGAGCTTGGGTAAACGTTCCTACACCACTCCGTTATTTCTGGTGGCGGTCCTGTATGCCTTTCTTGTCGGGTTGGACATGATGGGCATCGCCTTCAAGCTCTTCGGCGGCGACTTCGCGGCAACACTGATCAGCACGACCGCAAACCCGTTCGTCGGTCTGTTCGTCGGCATTCTTGCCACGTCGCTGGTACAAAGCTCTTCGACGACGACGTCGATCACCGTGGGCCTGGTCGCCGCCGGCGCTCTCACGATAGAGGGCGCGATCCCGATCATCATGGGCGCCAACATCGGCACCTCGGTCACCAACACCGTCGTGTCGTTGGCGCACGTGTCCCGCCGGGAGGAGTTCCAGCGCGCGTTCGCCGGCGCGACACTGCACGACTTCTTCAACTGGCTGGCGGTGCTCATTCTCTTTCCGCTCGAGTTGTTCACCGGGTTCCTTTCGCGGACGTCGCGGGCGGTGACGTCGTGGCTCGAGGGCGTCGGCGGAATCGAGATCTTCACCCCCTTGAAGGCCATTGTGCGACCGACCGCCGAGCTGGTCTCGGGCCTGCTCGGTGAGTCCGGAACACTGACGCTGATCGTCGGCGTGGGTCTGCTGATGGGGAGCCTCAAGCTGCTTGTCGACCTGCTCAAGGTCATCATGTCGGATCGCGCCGAGCAGGTACTGCATCGGACACTCTTTCGCTCGCCGGTCGCCGCGATCCTGGCCGGTACGGTGATGACCGTCATGGTCCAGAGCAGCTCGATCACGACGTCGGCCATCGTGCCGCTGGTCGGCGCCGGCGTCGTATCTCTCGAACAGCTCTTTCCCTTCACCGTCGGCGCCAACATCGGCACCACGATCACGGCCATGCTCGCCGCCCTGTCGACCGCCAGCCCCGCCGCCGTCACGGTGGCGATCGCCCACCTGCTGTTCAACGTGTCCGCGACCCTGCTCGTGTACGTACCGCTGCCAATGCGCCGGCTGCCGTTGGTCCTCGCCCGAGGGCTCGGTAGACTCGGCAGCGAGAATCGGATGCTCGCGGCCGTGTACATCGTGGTCGTATTCTTCGGCATACCGTTGCTGCTGTTGTTCGCCAGCGGCGCCCTCTCCGGGAACTGACCCATGCTCAAGCGCCTTTTCGGATCGTCGACCCAATCAAGCCTGGTGGAATCCGCTTTCACGGAGTTCTCCGGCATGCTGCAGAGGGCCGCCGAGATGCATGATCTGGCCATGGCCGCGCTGCTGGACAACGCTCCGCTCGAAGTCAGCCTCGACGAGATGGACGATCGCATCGATGAGGGAGAGGCCTCCATCCGGCGCGCCGTGCTCGAGCACCTGAGCCTGAGTCCGAACAAGGACCTGGTCGCCAGTTTGGTGCTGATCAGCATGGTCCAGGACGCCGAGCGCATCGGGGATTTCACCCGCGGCCTGGGCGATCTTCCGCAGCTCGCCGGCAGCCCGCGAGGGGGGGAGTTCGCCGAGGAGCTGCGCCGCATCGACGAGCGCATTCGACCGCTCTACGACACGTGCGCCCGTGCATTCCTCGAGGACAACGTGCAGAAGGCGCGGGAGATCGTCGAGAAGCACCCGGTGATCAAGGGCGACCTTGCCGACTACATTCGCAGACTGGCCGACAGCGACCTCGGCGCCGACATGGCGATCGTCTACGCGTCGAGCGCTCGAAACCTGCAACGCATCAGCGCCCACCTGAGCAACATCGCATCCTCGGTCGTGCAGCCGTTCCACCGCATACGGCACGACGACGACGATGATTGAGGAGCGGGATCCCCGGAGCGCCACCGGGCCCGCGGCCGATCAAGAGCGCACAGCGATCGCCGTGGGGCTCCCCGGGATTACTCGGCGCTGTGCCATGAGCCCGGGGAGCGGAGGAATTCCGCCTGCGTGTTGACGGCCTCTTCGTCCGGCCCCGGCTGCAGGCGCTCGTAGTCACCGTTGGGGCGCAGCTCTCGCGCCTGGGTGTTGTCGGCGAGCTGGCGAAAGAGAATCTCGTCGCGGACGGCAGACTTGTGCGGCTCACCCTCGATCGGGAAGAGAACCTCGATCCGCCCTTCGAGGTTGCGTGGCATCAGGTCGGCGCTGCCGAGGAACACCTCGTCGGCGCCGCCGTTGCGAAAGTAGTAGATGCGCGAGTGTTCGAGGAACCGGCCGACGACGGAGGTCACGCGTATGTTCTCGCTGACCCGATCCACGCCGGGGCGAAGGCAGCAGATCCCGCGCACCAGGAGATCGACCTTCACGCCCGACATCGAGGCCTGGTAGAGCGCGCGAATGATCTCCTTGTCGACGAGCGCGTTGAGCTTGGCAGCGATGTAACCGCCGCCGTGGTGCTCGTGCGCTTCGATCTCGCGCCGGATGCGCGAGAGGATGCCCTTCTTCAGGTTCACCGGTGCGACCAGCAGCTTGTTGTACGTCTCTTTGCGTGAATATCCGGTGAGGGCGTTGAACAGATCGGAGACGTCGGCGCCGATGTCGGGGTCGGTGGTGAAGTAGCCGAGGTCGGAGTAAACCCGCGCCGTTACCGGATTGTAGTTGCCGGTTCCCAGGTGCGCGTAGCGGACGATCCCGTGCGGCTCGCGGCGCACGACGAGGGCCATCTTGGCGTGGATCTTGAGCCCCAGTATCCCGTACACGACATGCACACCGGCGCGTTCCAGCGAGCGCGCCCAGGCGATGTTGTTCGCCTCATCGAAGCGCGCCTTCAACTCCACCATTGCAGAGACCTGTTTGCCGTTTTCCCGCGCCTCCATCAACGCCTCGACGATGGGCGAGTTGCGACCGACCCGATACAGAGTCTGCTTGATGGCGAGCACGTCGGGGTCGCGGGCGGCCGCGCGAATGAAGTCGACCACCGGGTTAAAGCTGTCGTACGGGTGGTGCAGCAGGATGTTGTGCGACCTCAGAACCGAGAAGATGCTCTCCTCCGAGGACGCCAGAGCCGCCGGTACGACGGGCAGGAACGGTGGGTCCTTCAGATCCGGCCGGTCGACCCTCGTGAGCTCCATGAGGTCGGCAAGCCCGAGCGGCCCGTCGCTGGCAAATACCTGATAAGGCTTGATGTCGAGATTGCTCATCAGGATGTGGCGGATCTGCTCCGGCATGCGGTTGTCGACCTCCAGGCGCACCGCCGACCCGAAGTGGCGCTGACCGACGACCTCGAGCATGGTGGCGAGCAGGTCCGAAGCCTCGTCTTCCTCGATCTCCACGTCGGCGTCGCGGGTAATGCGGAACGGGTACGAGGCAACAATCTCCAGCCCTGGAAACAGCAGGTCGAGATTGGCGGCGACGACCTGTTCGAGCCAGACGAAATCGGCGGCATCTTCCTGCTCCAATCCCGCAGTGAGCTCGTCCTCGTCGTCTTGGCGCGGCACGCGCAGGAGGCGATCGAACGTGGGCGGCACCTTCAGGCGCGCGAACATCTCCCCGTTCTCTGGATCCTGCACCACGACGGCGAGGTTGACGCTGAGGTTGGAGATGTGCGGGAACGGGTGGCCGGTGTCGAACGCCAGGGGCGTCAGCGCCGGGAAGATCTCCGTCTTGAACACACGCCGCAGCGCCTTCTTCTGCTTCTTCTTCAGGTCCCCGTGATCGACCACGCGGATGCCGGCCGCGGCTAGCTTGGGGCACAGATCATCATCCCAGCAGGAGCTGAGCGCCTCCAGCATCGGCGTCACCAGCGTACGGATCGCCGCAAGCTGCTCCGCAGGCGTCATGCCGTCGGCCGGCGCCTCCAGCACCCCGCCGGCGAGCTGGCGTCGCAACCCCGAGACGCGGATCATGTAGAACTCGTCGAGGTTGCTGGCGAAGATGGAGACGAACTTCGCCCTCTCCAGAAGCGACTTGCCCTGGTCGAGTGCTTCATCGAGGACACGCGAGTTGAACTGCAGCCAGCTCAACTCGCGGTTGATGTAGTAAGTACGGTGATTGAGCTTTGGGGCACCTCGCGCTGCCGCGCGGGCGCGCCCCGGGCTGCTGTCGGCCGACATGACGTACTCCTGCTATTGCCTCCCACGGTGTACGTTAGCAACGTGGATCGCCAGAGGCCACCGGCCGAGAAGGCGAGTGAGAGGCAGAATCGAAGGTCGGACACAATCATCGAGGCAGCGGTGAAGCGCATCTATCTGTTACGACACGGTAAGTCCGACTGGGGTGCGGAGTACGGCTCGGACCACGACCGGCCGCTAAAGGAGCGTGGTGTGCGCGCCGCGCGCGTGATGGGCTCCTTCCTCGCGGTCACCGGGCAAGAACCCGATCTGGTGGTCTCTTCTTCGGCGGTCCGGGCGCTGACAACGGCGCGACTCGCCGCCGAGACCGGCGGATGGACCAGCGAGGTACGTGCCGAGCCAGCGCTCTACGGAGCCGGGCGCCGGCAGGTGCTCGACGAGATCCGCTCGCTCGACGACAGTCTCGCGAGCGTGCTTCTGACCGGACACCAGCCGACGTTCTCCGAGGTTGCCGGAGGTCTCATCGGATCGGCGGAGATCCGCTTCCCGACCGCCGCCCTGGCCTGCATCGACGTGCCCGTGTCCCGCTGGCAAGGGGTCGATTTCGGCCTCGGGACTCTGATCTGGCTGGTTACGCCGAAGCTGCTGCAAAGGGCCGGCCTCTCGGCCCCCTGACGACGAGGAACCCTTGGGCAAGAAACGAGAACGCGACTCCGGCGGTGACCATCCAAGCACACAGGGTCCCCTGTGCGTCGTCAGCTCGGCAGGGCACCGGCACCGTTTCCTGCGCGGCATGGTGACGCACGACCTCGTGCTGCGGGGACTGGATTTCGAGGCGGCGTACGACACCGCCCAGGCCGTGCGCAAGCGGCTACAACCGCGCGCCGAGGTGACGACCGCTGAAATACGTGAAGCCATCATCGAGACCTTGCACGAGATGTACGGAGAGGACTTGCCCGCCTCCCTGCACAGCCGCAAGCGACTTGCTCCGCGTTTGGAGGTCATTTATCACGGGCAACGCCAACCATTCTCGCGCGGGCTTCTGGCGCGCAGCATGCACGCTGCCGGCGTCGACCTCGACCGCGCCTACGACATGGTCACGAGGCTCGAACTGGGCTTCGTTGCCGACGAGCTGAGCGTCATCTCGAGCGCCGAGATCGCACGCCGCACGAGCAGTATCCTGGAGACGGAGGTGAGCTCGCGCTCGGCCCAGAGATACCGGCTGCTGCGTCGCATTCGCAATCTTCCGCGGCCGCTCATTCTGTACGTCGGTGGGGCCAGCGGAACGGGCAAGTCGTCCCTGTCGCTGGAGCTTGCGCCGCTGTTGCGTATCTATCGCATCAGCGCAACGGATACGATCCGCCAGGTCATGCGCATGGTGTTCACGCCCAACATCATGCCGGCGCTGCACAGCTCGAGCTTCGAGGCCGTCGAGGACTACGACCTCGTACCGGATGAAGCCCTCGGCTCTCCGCTCGACCCGAATCGCGCCAATCGGGTGGTGGCATCGTTCGAGGAGCAGGCCCGTCGCGTATGCGTCGGTGTGCGAGCGGTGGTCGAGCGGGCGATCGCCGAGAACATGAGCCTGGTGGTGGAGGGTGTGCATCTGGTCCCCGGATTGGTGCCGTTTGCCGACCTCGAGGGAGCCGCCTACCAGGTGCCGCTGGTGCTCGCTACGCTCGATGAAGAGGCCCATCGGGCGCGCTTTCTCGCTCGCTCGCGGTTTGGCGGCCGGCGCGCCGAACGTTACCTGGAGAACTTCGAATCGATCCGCACGGTGCACGATTACATCCTGCAGCAGTCGGAGACATTCGACGTCCAGGAGTTGGAGACCTCGCTGGGTGACGTCCCCGTCATCCGCACGCTGCAGGTGGTAACCGGCATGCTGGAGCGCCGACTCCCGGCCGTGTCCTCCGGGGTCGCTGCATCCGGCACGGAGCCGCCCCCGACCCTGCTGCTGATCATCGACGGCTTGGCTGACCGCCCGGTGCGAGAGCTCGGCGGACGCACGCCGCTGCAGGCGGCGCAGACTCCGGTGCTCGATCGCCTTGCCGCCGAGGGGCTCTGCGGGCTGGCCGATCCGGTCTCACCCGGTGTGGTCCCGGATACGGCGGCCGGAAGCCTGGCACTGTTCGGCCAGTCCCCCCTGGCGCTGGAGCGCGGCCCGGTCGAGGCGCTGGGAGCCGGGCTGCTGCTGTCGGCAAACGACGTCGCGCTGCGCGGGAACTTCGCCACCGTCGACGAAACCGGCCAGGTCATCGACCGTCGCGCCGGTCGCATCCGCGCCGAGGCTGTCGAGCTCGCCGAAGCGATCGACAGGATCCCGCTCCCCAAAGACATCGCCAACCATGTCGATATCCGCGTCAAGGCAGGCACGGAGCATCGCCTCGCCGTGGTGCTCCGCGGCGAGGGTTTGTCGGCGGAAATCCACGGCAGTGACCCCGGCGAGGGAACACTCCCATCCGAAGCGCTGACACCTCGCCCCCGCGACCCGAGCAGCGAGCGCGCCGTCTTCACCGCGCAATGCCTGGCGCTGTTCGAGAAAGCGGCCTCCGACGTGCTCGCGAGCCACCCTGTCAACGAGCTGCGACAGCAAAGCGGGCTGCGTCCGGCGAACGCCATCCTGACGCGCGGCGCCGGTCGGATTCATCGACTGATTCCGCTCGAGGACGCCGGCCTGCCGATGCGTTTGGTTTGCATCAGCGGCGACCGCACGGTCCTCGGCCTGGCGTCTTGGCTCGGAGCCCGGACGATCTCGCACCCCGAGATGACCGCAAACCTCGATACGGACCTGGATGCCAAGTTCGGCGCCGCCGCCAAAGCCCTGGTGCGCGACGACCTGGTCGTCGTGCACGTGAAGGGAGCCGACATCGCCGCGCACGACCGTCGTCCCGAGCTCAAGGCGGAGTTCCTGGAAAAGGTCGACGCAGCGCTCGGCCGCCTGATCGAACAGCATGCGGGCGATCTGCGCATCGCGGTCGGGTCCGATCACGCGACCTTCTCGGAAAACGGCCAGCACGGGGCAGATCCACTGCCCGTGCTGATCTGGGGACCGGGGATCGAAAGAGACTCGGTCGAGCAATTCGACGAGCAGTCCGCCGCCGCGGGTGCGCTCGGGCGCTTCCCCCTGCAGCTCCTGCTCAGCAGGATGTTCGACCTCTCGTAGGCCGGTCTCGCGGGGGCTACGGCGCCCGGAACCTGCAGCCGCTACGACCACAGCCTTGGACGGCCGAGAAAAACACACGTAACTCAAGCGCAGCAAAAGTTAGAGTTGCCTACTCCCGCGGATTTGTCATACCGTTAAGCCGCTATGCAGCCCTCTTCTGATCAAGCTCTTGTCAAGTTTCTCGCCGATCTGTTCCGAGAGTGCGGCGAGGCCCATCGCCGGGCGTTCCGAGACAAGGACGGCGAGGACCCCGAGTGGCCCTTGTGGTACGCCGATTTCCTCATGGATCGTCTGAGCAAGCGGCTCAAGGCGAGGTTCAGCAAGAGCGAGCTCGTGTACCTGCTGGTCGCCGCCGACCGCGAACAGGAGTTCCGCGCACCGGGCGCAGACTGGCCGGGCTATTACGCGAAGTTCTTCTACGATCGATATCTGTAGCCCGCTGCCTGTTCAGTCTCTGCGTAGGGCACTCATCGGATCGATACCCGCAGCGCGACGTGCCGGGAGGTAGTTGGCAAGCAGGGCGACCGCGGCGAGAATCCCCAGCGCGCTCGCGAAGGTCAGTGGATCCACAGGACTGACGCCTATCAGGAGTGCTTGCAGCAGACGGCTCCCGGCCAGCGCCAGGAGCAGTCCGGCGGCCATCCCCGCCAGCGGCGCGAACATGCCTTGCCCGACCACCATGCGAACCACCGCCGCGGGCTCGGCACCGAGCGCCTTGCGGACGCCGATCTCCGCGGTCCGCTGGCTGACCGCATACGCGGTGACACCGTAGATGCCGACGGCACCGAGTAGCAGCCCGATTGCGCCGAAGATGCCGGCCACCGATCCGGCGACCCGTTGCGGCAAGAACGCGACCTCGACGTACTCGCGCAGGCCGACCACCTCGAGAAAGGGGAGGTCGGGATCGAGCCGATCGATAGCGGAACGAATGGCACCAAGCGGCGGCGCTGTCGCGTCGCTCACTCTCACCTGCAGCGAAAGCTGCGCGCGGTACTGCTGCTGTACCGACATGTAGGTGTAGAAGGGCGTCGGCGCACCGAGGCTGTGATACTGCGCGTCGCGCGCTACGCCGATGACCCGCCAGGTCGTGCCGTTTTCGAAGCTGCCGGTGATGAACGTCTGGCCCATAGCGTCGCCCTGGGGCCAGAAGTGCTCGGCCATGGTCTCGTTGATGATCGCCACGTGGGGCGCCTCGGCACGATCGCGATCGTCGAAGTCACGGCCCTGCAGCAGCGGAATCTGCAGGGTTTCGAAGTACCCCGGCGATACGATGTTGAGGTACCCGTCCCATGAGCTGCTCCCGGCCGGCGGCTCGACACCCTCGACGTTCACTCCGCCGAAGCTGATATTGGACGGCAGGCCGAGAGGCAGCAGTGCGGCAAAGCTCGCCGCTTCGACGCCAGGCGTGGTTGCCAGCGCCCGGCGCAGCTCGCCCAGGAACCTCTTGCCGTCCTCGGCGCCGTAGCCGTGCAGGTCGAGGTCGAGTGACATCGTCACGACCCCGTCCGGGTTGAAGCCCGGATCGACGTTGCGGGCACTGACGAGCGCTCGCAGGAAAAGGCCGGAAGCCACCAGTAAGACCACGGTCATCGCCATCTGGCTGGCAACCAGCACGCCTCTCAGCCGCGTTCGCCTGCGGCCACCCATGGTCTCTTCTTTCAAAGCCGACACCAGGTCGGGCCGCGTCGTGCGCAGCGCCGGACCGAGGCCGAACAGCAGTCCCGTGGCCAGGGTCAACAACAGCGAAAAGCCCAGCACGCGAGCGTCGAGCCCGAGGTCGAAGGTGAACGCGAAGGGCGCCGGCACCGGCGGGTTGATGGCGCCCAGCAGGCGCGTCGCCCAAACCGCGCCGAGCACGCCAACGCCGCCCCCGACGACGAACAGGATCAGGTTCTCGGTCAAGAGCTGGCGGATGACCCGCCCGCGTACGGCCGTCTGGGTCCTGGTTCTGATGATCGCACTCGGGCTGGCGGTTGCCGGGGGCTGGTGGTTGGTGAAGCGGCAAATGATCCGGGCCGAGATTGAAGAC
>CBDUAS010000061.1:0-10673 GCA_965365185.1 uncultured bacterium
AAGAAGCGCGACCTCTTGAACTGCTCGACCGCCTCGCCGATCCCGGTCAGCTTCACCGGATCGTCCAGGCATTTCATCTCGCCGACCGGCGCGAACGTCTTCTGGTAGACCGCCTGGCACCTCCGGGCAAAAGCCTCCGGCGTGGTGTCGAGCACGAACTTGCGGGCGGTGAGGTTGTTGTACGGGCCGTTGTTGAGCCAGAAGAGCTTGGTGTACCGCTCGATTTCCGCCAATGTGGCCGGCTCGATACCGTCTGCGTGCGTGATGATCTCTTCCAGCACGTCGCGCATCCACAGGCTGTGCTCGTAACGCTGGTCGATGAAGATGTCGCGGCCGGCCAGCGCCGCCTGGTAGAGGTGATAGATCAGCGTCTTGTCGCGCAGCGGCAGCGTCTCGAAGCCGTCGGCGTAAAGCTGCACGACGGCGGCGTCATCGACGCGCTCGAGCAGGTAGGGTCGCTCGTCGGTTGCCGGCTCCGGTGCGACGGCTTCCTCGGTCGGGGCCGGGGCGCAGGCGGCGACGAGCAAAAGGGCAACGAGCAGGAGGGGCCAAGGGAAGGCTTTGGTGCGCATGCTGCTGCTCCTGGGACGGCCACGGTCAGCGCGCCGTGAGCACGCCGGCTGCGTGGCTACGGATGGCAAGGCTGTGTCGGTGCCGGCTGGTCCGATCCGGCCGCTCGGCTCACCGCTGCGACAGCTCGGCTCACCGCTGCGGCCCTCGGCTCACGGCGACGGTCGCTCGGCTCATCGCTGCCGACGGAATCAGTGCATAAAATCGACCTCAATGCCCACGCCTCGGCGGCGGGCTTCCTCGTAGATCAGTCGGGCGAGGGCGACGTCCTGGACGGCCAGCCCGGTGGAATCGAACACGGTGATCTCGTCCTCGGAGCCGCGCCCGGGCTTGGTTCCGGCGACCACCTCGCCGAGGGCGGCGTGGATGCGATCGCGTGGCAGCGCGCCGCTCTCCAAGGGCACGTTCACCTCTCCGCTCGCACACGCCTGTTCCCAATCATCGACGACGACGAGCGCGTCGAGGAGCACCTGGGTGACGAGCTCCTGCTTACCGTGCGCGTCGGCGCCCATGGCGTTGATATGGGTCCCCGGGTGGATCCACTCGCGGCGCACGACAGGCTCCCGCACCGGCGTCGCCGTGCAAACGATGTCGCAGCCGGCGGCGTCCGCGATGCTGCCGACGCGACCACCAGACTCGTCGGCGAACGCCGTCGCGGCGGCGCCGGAGACATCGGCCGCCACGACCTCCAGCTCATGGAAGACCACGTTGAGGGCGGCCAGCAGCGTTCGTGCCTGCACGCCGGCGCCGACGAAGCCGACGCTGGCGGACTCGGGGCGCGCCAGGTACTTGGCGGCGACGGCCCCGGCGGCGCCTGTGCGGATGGCCGTGAGCAATGTGGCATCCATGACCGCGAGCGGGAGTGCCGTTGCCGGATCCGACAGGATGTACATTCCCAGCACCGAGGGAAGCTGGTGGCGCTCCGGGTTGCGCGGGTGCGCGTTCACCCATTTGACCCCGGCGGAGCCGCCGAAGTACGCGGGCATGGCGCGAAAGTCGCCATCGTACTGTGGCAGGTCGAGATACACCTTCACCGGCATCTGGGTCTCGCCGCGACCGTGTGCGGCGAAGGCGCTCTCGATGGCGGGTACGGCGGCGGCCATGTCGACGAGGGAGCGAACATCGGACTGCGTCAGCACAACGGTCTTGGTAGATTCCATGCGAGAAAGTTATACGAGCGACGCGTATTCGCCAATCTGGCTGCGCGGCGATCCGCCACGGCCCGCCGCCAGCCCGGCTTTTGCGGGCGCGTGTCCCGTTCCATCCCCGTGGAGAGCCCCCGCCGGGGGCGTGGTTCCTATGCTGATGATCCGCTCGTGGTCGCGTGTGACGTTGCTCGTCGCTCTCAGCCCCGTGCTGCAGAGTGGCCCCTCCGAGCTCGAGGCAATCCTCGACGGGCCGGTTCGCTGTGTCGACGGGCGCGCCGGGATCTTCGAGTGCGACAACATCGATCTGGTGTCGTTTCTGCCGGTGCGCGACATCGGTGGCGGCGCGAGAATCGGCACCAATGACGTGTGGGGCTGGACCGACCCCGAGACCGGTCGCGACTACGCCATCGTCGGGCTGCACGACCGCACATCGTTCGTCGACGTCACCGACGTCACCCATCCGGTCTGGGTCGGCAGCCTCGAGCGCACCAACGGCGCCCGGCGCACGCTGTGGCGGGATATCAAGGTGCGCGGCAACGTCGCCTACATCGTCTCGGACAACGCCGGCCGTCACGGGATGCAGGTGTTCGACCTCGAGAGCCTGCGGGAGTTCGACGGCACGCCGCTGGATTTCGCGGAATTGGCGCATTACGACGGCATCGCCAGCGCCCACAACATCGTCATCAACCCGCGCGAGCCGTTTGCCTACATCGTCGGCGCCAACGGCTCGGCCAACGACTGCGGCGGCGGCCTGCACATCCTCAACATCGAGGACCCGCGGAATCCCGCCTTTGTCGGCTGTTTCTCCGACACCAACACCGGACGACGACGGACCGGATACACGCACGATGCCATGTGCGTGACCTACGACGGCCCGGACGACGACTACGCCGGCCGTGAGATCTGCTTCGGAGCCAACGAAACCGGCCTGAGCATCGCCGACGTTACGGACAAGCGTTTGCCCGTGGCCATCGGACTGGGCGAGTACCCGAACACGGCGTACACGCACCAGGGCTGGCTCAGCGCGGATCACGCGTACTTCTACCTCAACGACGAGGGAGACGAGACGGCCGGGCTGACGCGCGGCACGCGGACGCTGGTCTTCGATGTTTCCTCACTGGAGGACCCGGTGCTGGTCGCCCAGCACGTCACCGACAGCCCGGCCACCGACCACAACCTGTACGTGCGCGGAAACCGCATGTATCAGTCCAACTACCGTAGCGGCCTGCACGTCTACGACATCAGCGACCCGGTGTCGCTGGTGAAGGTCGGGGCTTTCGATACGGTGCCGTGGGGTGGCAACGAAGGGCTCGGCAATCTCAGCACCGGGGCGCTGGGCTCGTGGAGCAATTACCCGTTCTTCGACGGCGGAATCATCGTCGTTACCAGCGGCCTCGAAGGGTTGTTTCTGCTGCGCGTTGCCGAAGACCGGCTGCCCTGACCCGGTCCCCCGGCACCTGGCCGCGGGTCGTCGCAGTCAGAGCATCACACTCTCACCACGGCTTTACGAGCGTCTCTTCCAGGCCTCGAAGTGGCCGAGCAAGAGCCCGACGTTGCGGTACCCGAGGCTCTCGAGCGACCGCTTCGCCCACAGCGCCCGCGGCCCATGGCCGCAGTAAAGGACCATGTGCGTGTCGGGGTCCGCGTTCAACTCCCGGTGACGGGCACGGGCACGCCAGAAGGGCAGGTGGCGAGCGCCGGGAATGTGCTCGGCGGCGTACTCGAACCGCGACCGCGTGTCCACGATCAACGGCGCGTTGCCGCGCTCGATCGCCCGGGCGAGCTGCGCGACGTCGAAATCCCGGGGCACGCCGGGTGTTTCGGGACCCCGTGACGGCCTCATCGTCGGGCCACCGGCACGATGGTGAACGGGCGATCGACCGCCAGCTCGAGTCGCGGGCCGTCCACGCGGCGGTCGTTGACGAGCCAGTGCGAAATCCGTTCACCGCCCGGAGTGGTGGTTCCGGGTGCTTCGACCGTGATCGTTTGCCCGCGGTAGTAGCGTCCGACGTACGGTCCTCGATGCGCGTAGCCGTCGATGCTGAGGTTCGCGTCGTCGTCGGCGTCGACCCGCACGGTGAGGGGCTCACCGAGGCCGAGATGGCGGCCGACCTCCGTTCGGGCGAAATCCGGCCGGTTGAGAAAATAGGCCCGCAGGTCGACACGCGTGTAGCCGCCGCGCCGCGCCGACTCCAGCTCCCGGTACTTGCGGAGGACCCCGTTCCAGTAGCGTTGGGTCAGCCGATGGTTCAGTGCGTCCGTCGTGAAGCGGGCGAAGTAATCGCGGTAGACGGGGTCGTTCAGCAGCTCCAGGAAGAGCAAACGGCGCACGTCGCCGCGGTGACGGGCGTCGTGCCGATCATCGGTCACGATGCCCCAGGCTTCCAGCTCGTCGCGGGATTGCCCCAGCGTGACCAGCTCCATGAACGGCTGCCGCCAGGGCTCGACCTCGACGCTACCGCGGAGATCGAAGCTCTGATCCATGTCCCAGTGGATCCAGAACCAGCGGGCGTCGGGCTCGTCACGGTCGCGGAGCGCCGCGCCCTGTGCCCAATCGGTGGTGAAGGCGAACATCACGGCGAACAGGTGGCCGGTCAGGTTGCCGACGTCGATGCGTTCGGCGGCCGTGCGCATGGTGATCGAATCGTCGCCGCGCACCCAGTCCTCGAGAGCCGCATGCGCGGCGCGACTCGGTCGCTTGGTCTCGCCCTTGTACACGTACATGAAGAAGTCGTTGTCCCCGAAGTGCGTGCGTCCCCAGCCGTCCGGCATGACCCGCTCTGTGAGCACGTAGATCCCTCGGGGCTGACCGTTGAGGAATACGCGCGCCGGGCGGAAGGTGACGGCCGGAAGCCCGAGCCGGCGGGCCATCTCGAAGACGAAGATGTTCGGATAGAAGCCGCGCCAGCGCACCACGTGGACCACCACGGAGCTGGCCGGGGCCGCATCCGGACCGAGCAGGCGGCCGCCGTTCTCCCGCGTCGCCCCGTACATGGGCCGGAAGTGCAAACGGAAGCTCGGGTCGCCGCGGTATCGGGTCGAGTCGCCGTGGATGCGCAGGCCGACGCGGCTGCCGGTGACCAGCTCGCGGTCTTCCCACAGGGACACCGATGCAAGCCGTTCCCATTCGGGGCCGGTCTCCATCATGTTCGCCATGATCCCGGTGGTCGGATCGGCGAGGTAGTCCTCGTCGGCGGCGATGGACAGCACCGGAAAGGGTCCGCGGATCTGCTCGGCAGCCATCATGGAGGTGCTGGGCAAAGCCTCGGGATCGCCGCCGAACAGCTTGCTGACGCCGAAGCGTTGCATCGACCTGGCGGTCGCGCGTCCGACCTCGCCGTCGTCCGGCATCGCGGCGGGGCCGGCCTGGCCACGCAAGGTGGCGCGGGCTTGCTCGAAGTACCGGGCGCTGTCGAGCAGCACGCCGGCGGCGAGCAGGGCGGCCAGGCCGGTCGCGATGAGCAATCCGTTGCGCAGCGGTCCGCGCCGGGGCCGAGACGTGACGGACCTGTCAGACATCACCGGCCTGGTGGAAGAAGACGCTCGGGCGCGCGTTGCCATCGACTTCTCGGAGGGCGTCGTAGATCTCGGCGACACCGTCTTGCTGCAATCCGCGGAAGCTATAGGAGACGCTGACCTCTCCGTCCCCGTGCGTGACGCTGTCGACGCTGCCGTCGGGAAGCCGCTGGCGGGCGAGCTGGAGCACGGCGTCGATCCGGGCGCTCGCCTCCGCGGGCAAGCTGACCACGAGGACGCCATCGCCGCGGCGCGCCGAGATCATCGGCAGGGGTGTGCGCAGCAGCAACAGGGCGACCACCGCGACGATGAGCACGAGCGCCAGGAACGTCAGGTTGAAGGTGGCGGCCGAAAGCGAGGTGGCGATCACCAGGAGGATGAAGCCGATCTCCTCCGGCTCCTTGATGGGCGTGCGGAAGCGCACGATCGACAGCGCGCCGAGCAATCCGAGCGACAGCGGCAGGGAGAATTGCACGCTGATGAAGATCGCCGTGATCGAGATGCCCATCAGCGGAAACGCCCGGTAGACCTGGCTTCCGGTGGCGCGTGCTCGGTAGAACACCTGGTACAGGAAAGCGATGAAGAACGAGCTGGCGAGAGAAACCACGAGCACCGCGGCCAGGGGTCCGACGCCCAGTTGCGCGACTTCCGGTGATCCCAGGCCGCGAAGCGTCTCCAGGAGTTGCTGCATTATCCGCCTGCCTCACGCCTATCGGTCGCTGACCGCGGACCGTTCAAAAGGAGCTCCGCCGGGTAATTCTCAGGTAGCCCTGAGCATACTTCGAAAAGGACTCCCTGCGGCATCCCAGGCGTCTGAGCGCCGACGGTAGCGTATCGTGGCGACCTTTTACCTCGACGACGGCTCGTCCGAGGGGCGCCGGATGGGCGCGATGGAGCGGCCCCGGATTCGCCGGCGTTGCCCGGATGGTGCTGTCCAGCGATATCCGTGATCCACTCAGCGGATCGACGAACCGACGGCGGCGAAACGATATGCGCAAGAACGGCCGCAGATCGTGCGGAATCTGGTGGCCGGCACGAAGCAGGGGCTCGAGCAGCCGCCGCAGATACCCGGGATCGACGCAGGCGCCGGCGATCCGGGCCGGATCGGCATCCACGGCTATGCGGGTCTTGAATCGACGCCCGCCGACCTTTCGCTTGAGCTCGACGAACGCCGGCCCGAGCACCGCGCCGGTGAGCGGGTCCCCGTACCAGCGGACCCGGACCTTCTGCTTGACGAAGTCGCTGTTGATCTTCTCGCGCAGCAACGACAGATCGAACGTGTCCAGGTAGATGCTGCTTACGTGGCCGTCGGGATATGCGGGATCCGGTCGGTAGCGGCCCCGCAGCCAGGCCAGTAGCGCCGGCGCGCGGGGAGCCGGAAGAGTCATCTTGAGCTCGTGCTCGGGTGCTGTGGCTGGTGCTGGCGACGGATCGGGCAACGCTGAGCTCCCTCCAGGGCAGATTACTACCCGGACGAGGCGAGCCTCGATGGACGGGAAAAAAAGGCGAGCCCCGGAACATCCCGGGGCTCGCCGTCGGACCTCGGTGCCCCGCGGGGGCGCGAGGTCGCACACCCGAGGGTGTGCGTATCGCTGCTAGCCGATGATGAAGTCGTGGCCGCGCACGGTCTTGCGACCGTTTGCCGCAGCCCGCTTCGCAGCCTGGGCCACATACCAGTGCACGAGCTCGTTCAGCGCCGGGAGCGCATCGCCGCCCACGTTGCACCCGTGCGCCTTGAGGGCTTCTTTGGTCTTGCTTCCCACGAGCAGCATGTCCGCCATTGTTCCTCCTTGCCAGCGATCCTGTCGCCGGAGTCTAGTGCCGCCCGTCTGAGCTACCGTGCCACCCACCCGGCGGCAATGCCCTCGCGCGGCGATCCGTCCCGATTTGCGGGACATCACACTCATCGTTACAGCGCTTTTTACCCACCAAAGGCCGATTTCGCAAGCCCAGGGGCGATTTAACGCCGTTTTGCTCGTTACTGCACAGTCGTCATCGGATCTTCACGGACGGTGATCTTGCCGACTACTTCCTCGCCGTTGACCCGCAGCGTTACCCGATGATCGCCAACCGGAGCCATCATCCCCTGCGGGCCGCGGCCGCCGCGACCGAAGCCGCGACCGCCACGCGCCGCCATCTGCTCGCGGAACGCTTCCATCTGCTCCTCGGTCGGGTCGAAGCGCATGTTCCACTCGAGCACGCCGATTCCCGGCTCTGCCGGGAAGGTGAAGGTGCGCGTGTTCTCGCCGGTAACGTCGCTGATCTCGATTTCCACCTCACCGCTGGCGTCGGGACCGAGATAGAAGCCGATGACGGCGTTCTTGGTCGGGTTCTCGCCCTCGAACGCGATGGAGCCGCCGGTGCCCTGCGGTTGGATGTTCAGCCAGCGGGTGGCGACGTCGCCTTCGAACAGGTGCGCGGTAGCGTCGAGGACCTCGTCGGTGGCCTGCTGCAGCATCCAGATGTCGTCCATGACCCAGATGCCCCGGCCGTGTGTCCCGATGACCAGGTCGTTGTCGCGTGGGTGCACGACGATGTCATGCACGGCGACGACCGGAAGATTGCGCTGCAGCGGGTTCCACGAGGTGCCGCCGTTGATGGTGTAGAAGATGCCGAACTCGGTCCCGGCGTACAGCAGGTCGGGGTTCTGCGGATCTTCTTCGACCACGTACACGGCTTGCCCGTCGGGAATGCCGTTGGTGATGCGCGTCCACGTCTCGCCGTAGTCCGTCGTCTTGTAGATGTACGGGCTGAAGTCGGCGGCGCGGTGGCCGTCGCCCGATACGTATGCTGTTCCGGGCTCGAACTTCGAGGTTTCCACCCGGCTGATCCACGTGTCTCGCGGCATGCCGATGTTCTCGGTGACATCGGTCCAGGTGACGCCGCCGTCACGGGTCACCTGCACGTTGCCGTCGTCGGTGCCGGCCCAGATCTCGTCGGGGGAGAACGGCGACTCGGCGATGGTGATCACCGTGCCGTGGTTCTCCGCTCCGGTGACGTCCTGGGTGAGCCCGCCGGTGACCCGGCGCGTCTTCTCGGGGTCGTTGTCGGTGATGTCCGGGCTGATGATCATCCAGCTATCGCCCCGGTCGATCGACTTGAAGACGTGGTTGCCGCCGAAGTAGATGGTCCGGGGGTTGTGCTGCGAAAGGATGATCGGGGCGCTCCAGTTGAAGCGGAAGGGGTTGTTGCCCCAGCCGCGCTCGCGCATCGACTCCTCGATCTCCGGTGTGATGAAGTCGCCGTAATTGGTGACGTTCTCTTCGCGCGGTCGGATGCTGGTGCGCTGGCCGGTGCGCAGGTCGACACGACTGACGCTGCCGCCCTGGGATTCCGCGTACACCGTGTCCGGGTCGGTCGGATCGATTTGCACGTGGAAGCCGTCGCCGCCGCCGACCGAGCGCCAATCGTTCGTGTAGATGGCGTTGGCGCGCGTCAGCGAGGGCCCGCACGACGAGCCTGCGTCCTGCAAACCGCCGCAGACGTTGTAGGGATCGGACATGTCGACGCCGACGGCGTAGTACTGCGTCACGTTGAGGTTCTTGAACTCCAGGTAGTTCTCACCCCCGTCGAAGGTCAAGTTGACGCCGCCGTCGGAGCCTACCCAGAAGCGCTTCGAGTCGTGCGGGTCGATCCACAGCGCGTGGTAGCAGTGGCCGCCGCCGCCGCGCGGCATGTTCTCCAATGTGCGGCCGCCGTCGATCGACTTGCGCATGCTCGAGGTCAGGCTGTAGACGGTCTGGTCGTCGTTGGGGTCGAACCACACGTGGTTGTAGTAGAAGGGCCGGTTGTAGAAGCGATTGACGTAGGTCCAGGACTCGCCGCCGTCCTCGGAGCGGTAGATCCCGGAGCCCAGGATGCTCATGTCCTCGTAGTCCGGGTTGGGCTCGCGATCCTCGCCCTCGCCGACGAACTCGGGCACCTGGTTGCCGTGTTCGTAGTGCGCCACCAGCACGTCGGGGTTGCTGCGCGAGACGTCCAGTCCGATCTTGCCGGACGGACCCTCGGGGAGGCCGTCGGTGAGCTTCACCCAGGAATCGCCGCCGTCCGTGGTCTTGAAGATGCCGCCGTTGTCGCCACCCGACTCCAGCAGCCATGCCCAGCGGCGACGCTCCCAGAACGTGACCCACAGCGTGTCGGGATCCTCCGGATGCATGCGCAGGCGCAGGGCGCCGGTGAGGCCGTCGGGCTCCGGCAGTCCGTTCGTGAGCTGCTCCCAGGTCTCCCCGCCGTCCGTGGTCTTGAAGAGGCCGCGCTTGCCGACGTCGCCCCAGATGTTGCCGAGGACGGCGACCCATACGGTGTCGGAATCCTGCGGATGGATGACGATGTCGCCGGTCGTCCATACATCCTCGAGAACGGCCTCGAAGGTCTCGCCGCCGTCCGTGGACTTGTAGACGTGGTCGCCCCAGGTGGCCGAGTTGCGGCCATCCTCTTCGCCGGTTCCTACCCAGATGATGTCGGGGTCGTTCTGGTCGATGCGGACCTCGCCGATCGATGCGGCGCCGTAGCCGTCGAAGATCGGCGTCCATGTGTTTCCGGCGTTCTCCGTCTTCCAGACTCCGCCGGAACCGGTTCCGACGACGGCGACGGCGAAGTTGTCCTCGAGGGCGTCGATCGACGAGATGCGGCCCTTGAGGTTGGCGTTGCCGATGTTGCGCCACTTCAGGTCCTTGATGAGCCCGTCTTCGATCTGCGGCGGTGCGGCGGGCCGCGCCGGCGTCGGGGAGGCCGTTGCCGTGAGCCCGTTGCCGACCAGAGCGAGCAGGGCGACAGCGGCGAAGCCCGTGGACGTAAGTAACTTGAACAGACGAGACATCGACGTTCTCCTCTTGGGTATGGAGATATTCACGGAACCGATTCGTACGTGGAGGTGGGTGGAGCACCTTGGATGACGTCGGCGGCGAAATCAGCCCAGGGCCGCGCAATCGACGTCTGTGTAGGGCGCTTCTAGCATATCGGGCGAAACCCCGTCAATGTCCCGCGGCGTCATTCGTCTCCGATCGGGTGCTGCGCCAGTGCCGCACGGGCCTCGGAGCGGCGCCGCAACGAGCCGGCCTTACCCTGGAACAGCTCATCGGAGCCGCCTCCGCGACCATCGAGCAACTCGGCAATGCGCGCTCCCAGCGGCCGCACGTCGGAGCCTTCGACCGCCGCCGCACAGACGACGAAGAAGGCTCCGGACGCCCCCTGCGCCGTCAGCAGTGCCGGGCGGCTCTCTCCGGCGTCAAGCAGCTCCCGGGCGACGAGCTTGAGGAATCCGGCGTCGACTCGCTCGAAGTGAGCGTCCATCACGGCGTCGGCCGATGCCAACAGCCGGGCCGCGGCCTCGCCGGCGAGGGCCGTGCGCAGCGACTTGGCCTCCCGTTCGGCCTCCTTGAGGCGCTCCAGCTTGCCGGCGGCGACCTGCAGGAGCTCCTCGTCGGACGTTTCGAAGGC
>CBDUAS010000062.1:0-10581 GCA_965365185.1 uncultured bacterium
AAGGGCGCGGCTCATCGGATCGGAGGCGACCCGGCCGCGAATGCGGCTTCCCAGCTCGTGCGCGAGATCGTCGGTCCAGGACATGGCGGCGAGTATATCCCGCGTTCGCCGCGTTCGAGGCCGGAATGACCGCTCGCGAACACCCGGGGGCGCTTCTCGTCACCGGCGGCGGTCGGGCGGTGCGACGCGAAAATGATATGTTCTGCCGCCATGCTGATGACCGTCGCCGCGCTCGCCCCGCTGCTCGCCGTCTTCGTCCTGCTGGTGCTGGGGCGCTGGCCGGCAACGCGGGCGATGCCGTTGGCCTACGGCGTCGCCGTCGTCGTCGGCCTGGTCACCTGGGACATGACACCTCGGGTGATTGCCGCCGCCTCGCTCCGTGGCGTGATGATCGCGGCGGCATTGCTGTGGATCATCCTCCCGGCCCTCGCCCTGCTGTTCACCCTGCGCGAGACCGGCGGAATGGAGACCATTCGCGCCGGCTTCCATCACGTGTCCCCGGACGCGCGTGTTCAGGCCCTGGTCGTCGCTTGGTTGTTCGGGTCCTTCATGGAGGGCGCCGCCGGTTTCGGCACGCCGGCCGCTGTCGCCGGCCCGCTGCTCGTGGCCCTGGGGTTTCCGCCGCTGGCGGCGTGTGCCTCGGCATTGATCATCCAGAGCACCCCGGTAACCTTCGGCGCCGTCGGCACGCCGATTCTGATCGGCATGGGTGAAGCCCTCAACGTCGCCCCCGTGATGGCCTCCGTCGACGCCGCCGGCCTGTCGTACGACGACTTCATCGCCGGCATCGGGGCGCGCGCCGCCACGGTGCACGCCATCTGCGGGTTGCTGGTGCCCTTCATGCTGCTTGCCGTTCTCGGACGCCTGTTCGGGCCCGACCGCTCGGCGCGAACGGCGCTGTCGATTTGGCGCTTCGCCCTGTTTGCGGCGCTTGCATTCGTCATCCCGTATCTGCTGGTTGCCTGGTTCCTCGGGCCGGAGTTTCCCTCCCTGCTGGGCAGCCTCGTCGCGCTCACCATCGTCGTGCCGGCAGCTCGGCACGGCTTCCTGCTTTCCGGCGAGACCGTCTGGAGCTTCGGGGCACCGGCGAACTGGCCTCCGCAGGGGGGAGGCGGCGCCGAGCCACCGGCAGCCGCGACAACGGCGGACCGCGGCGACGGCATCGGCCTGCTGCGCGCCTGGTCGCCGTACATCCTCGCCGCCATCCTGCTGGTGTCGACGCGGTTGCCGTCGCTTCCGCTGCGCGCCGCTCTCGAGTCTGTGACGCTGTCCTGGGAGGGAATCCTCGGCACCTCCCTGTCGCAATCCCTCCAACCGCTCTACCTACCGGGCACGGTTCTCGCCGTCTCCGCCCTGGCCGCTCCCCTGCTGCACCGCAGGCCGGCCGTGTCCGCGATCCGCCGGGCCTGGGCGAGTGCCGCCGGCACCCTCGCGCGCCCGACCCTGGCGCTGTTGTTTGCCGTTGCCCTGGTGCGGGTCTTCATCGATTCGGGCAACAATGCGGCCGGTCACGCCAGTATGCCGCTGCACCTGGCCGGACGGCTCGCCGACCTCGCCGGAGGTGCGTGGCCCTTTTTCGCCCCCTGGGTGGGCGCCATGGGAGCTTTCGTCGCCGGCAGCAATACGGTGAGCGATCTGATGTTCGGCGTCTTCCAGTTTGGCGTCGCCGCCGCCACCGGATTGCCGATCATGCTGGTGCTCGGGCTGCAAGCGGTCGGCGGTGCCGCCGGTAACATGATCACGGTGCACAATGTGGTCGCGGCCAGTGCCACCGTTGGCTTGGTCGGCGAAGAGGGAACGCTGATCCGCATGACGCTCGTGCCCATGATCGTTTACCTGGCGATCGCCGGACTTCTCGGTATGCTGCTGGTGGGAGGCACCCTGTCGCAGCCCTTGTAACGGCGGCCGTCCCGCCTGCGCGCACGGGTCGAGAGGCTGACGATGAACGAACGAACGGGCGACAAGGAGCGACGCAGCGATCCGCGCGTCACCGCGGAGCACCGCATCCACCTGGTGGCGTCCCTGCACGGATTCGATGCCGACAACCGTCGCTTCGAGGCCACGGGCGTGACGGTCAACGTGAGCCATCGCGGTGCCCTGGTGCGCGTGAACCGGGCAGTGACGGAGGGCGACCGTTGCCTCGCACACCTACCCGAGGGTGACAGGCGTATCGGCAAGACGCTGATCTACTGCCGGGTCCTCCGCTGTCGGCCGATCGCCGGCGCCTACGAGATCGCGATCGCGTTCGAGACCCGCCTGCAGGCGATCTCCCCCGATCCCGACTGAACAAGGTCGTGAGAATTCACAGCTAAGGCGTCTCGGAAGGCGGCTCTCCCTCATCGCTTGGCGTGCTGTCGTCCCCCTCGATGACCTCGCGCATCTCGCGCACCATGTCCTCGATTTGGCCCTTGTGCGACTTCATGGCGCGGCGCGAAAACCACACCATCCAGGCCGACACCAGTGCCATGGCCAGGAATATGGCAGCGAAGACGGCGAACCAACCGAGGTCGCTCATGCACGCCGCCTAGGCGAGCGCTACACCCTCGCCCTGCAGCACGGCGGCGATGTCCGGCAAGGCGCCCTCCAGCGTCTCGCGTTCGATGACCAGCGGCGGTGCGAAACGAATCACCTGCTCGTGGGTTTCTTTCGCCAGGATGCCACGCTTCATCAGTGCCTTGCAGAAGGGCTTCGCCGGTCCCGACTCGTCGGCGATGACCACCCCGATGAGCATTCCCTTGCCGCGCACTTCCACGACGTGCGGGGTGTCGATGGCACGGAGCTCGTTCATGAACCAGCGACCGATGTCGTCGGCGCGCTGCGCCAGCTCGTCGTCGACGATGACGTCGAGCGCCGCCATCGCCACGGCCGCACCGAGCGGATTGCCGCCGAAGGTCGAGCCGTGATCGCCGGGATGAAAGACCTGCATGTACTCGTCGTCGGCGCAGACGGCGGACACCGGATACACGCCGCCGCCGAGCGCCTTGCCGAGGATCAGCATGTCCGGCCGCACCTCTTCCCAGTCGCAGCAAAGCAGACGCCCGGTACGCCCCAGGCCGGTTTGGATCTCGTCGGCGATGAACGCGACACGGTGCTCGCTGCACAGCTCGGCCGCTTCCCGCAGGTAGCCGTCGGGCGGCACGATCACTCCGCCCTCGCCCTGGATCGGCTCGATCAGAAAGCCCACGGTGCAATCGTTGATGGCGGCACGCAGGGAGTCGATGTCGCCGTACTCCGCCACCTTGAATCCAGGCGTGAACGGACCGAACCCGTCGCGATACTGCTCCTCGGTCGAGAACCCGACAATGGTGGTGGTGCGTCCGTGGAAGTTCTCGGTGCAGACGATAATCTCCGCCTTGCCCTCGGGTACGCCCTTTACCTTGTATCCCCACTTACGCACCGCCTTGATCGCGGTCTCGACGGCCTCGGCCCCGGTGTTCATCGGCAGCGCCTTGTCGTAGCCCACGAGGGTGCACAGCTTCTCCAGGAAGGGTCCCATCCGGTCGTTCTGGAAGGCGCGCGAAGTCAGGGTGCACACCTCGGACTGCTCGCGCAGCGCGGTCAGAATCCGCGGGTTGCAATGTCCCTGGTTGACGGCGGAGTAGGCCGAGAGACAGTCAAGATAACGGGTGCCCTCGACGTCCCAGACCCAGACCCCCTCACCCCGCGCGATCACCACCGGCAACGGGGCATAGTTGTGGGCGCTCCATCGGTCTGCCTGTGTCAAGAATTCCTCGGTGGATACGTTGGTGGTCCGCAGGGCGGTGTCGGCCATCGTTCTCAACTCGTCGTGAAGGGGGTGGAACCGGCGGAAGCACGGGGCGAGGCGGCAGACCCCGAAGTGATAAGCTGATTATACCGTCGAGAACGGCGATGCTGCACCGTTTCAGCCGTGCGAATGCGAACCTCGACGCCCCTCGGGGCATCGAGGAATGTCGGTGAGCGGGTTGACGGGCGAGCGCTCGTGCCGTATCCATTGGAAACTCGACGTTTTCGTCACCATCCCCATGACCAACGCAAATCGCACACGCGCTGAGGGATGACCTTATTTCGGCGCTCCCTCCGAGACAGGTCTTCAGGAGAACTCGACCCATGCACCCCCGCAAACGTTGGACTTGGTTTCTGGCACTGGCAACCGCCCTCACGCTGATTGCTGCTTGCGGGGGCCAAACGCCCGAGCCGCCCGCCGAAGAGGAGACGCCAGCAGTTACGGAGGAGACTCCGCCGGCAGCGGAGATGGAGCCGGAACCCGAGCCCCTCCCGGAGGAGCCCACCGAACCCGCTCCCCCGCAGCTCCAGGGGAACATCGTCGAGATCGGCGAGGCGGAGATGGTCTGGCTGACTCCGGCCACGCGGGAGACCCCGGCGACGTACTACTGGCTGGTGCGCCTGAGAAACGACACCACGCAGACGCTGGATATCACGGTGACGTTCGAGTTCCTCAACGAACAGGACGGTGTGGTGAAGACGGATCGCTCGACGCAGCGCATCCAGCCGGCCGGAGAGGGTGAGTTCCGCGTCGAGGGAGAGATGGGGCGCGAAGACTCGCTGGCGGTCGTGAGCTACACGTATAGCTGGGACTGGAACATCATCGACGCGAGCTGAGGGTCGCTCAAACCCAGATGTTCTGCAGGTCCGCCCCCTCGGGGACCGTCACGCCGGCCTGTCTCAGGGCGTTTTCGATCTCCCGCAACAGAAGCTCGACCTCGCCGCGATCCACCGTGATGCCCATGTGCCCGACGCGGAAGATCTTCCCGGCAAGCTCGTCGAGCCCTCCGGAAATGAAGATCGAGCGCTCGGCCAGATAGCCAATCAGGTCCGCCGCCGGCAGCCCCGCATGCGCGAGCACCGACGTCGTGACCGGAGACGCCACCTCGTCCGCGGCGAACATGTCGAACCCCATGCGGCGCAGGCCGCCGCGGACTGCGGCGGCCGCCTCCGCGGTGCGGCGGATACGCGTGTCTAGCCCTTCCTCGAGCACCTGCTCCAGGCTCGTGCTGATCGCCTCGATGGTGTTGGACGCCACGGTCGTCGGATACGGGTGCCAGGCCGCCCAATCTTGCCGGTAGCGACGCCAGGTGCGCAGGTCCAGATACCAGGTTCTGCCGGAGGGGTTGGCGTCGATGACTTCCCAGGCACGCGGACTTACGGTAATCGCGGAGATGCCCGGCGGTGCGGCCAGGCACTTGTTGGCAACGCTCACGCACAGGTCGACGCCCCAGGCGTCGACCGGCAGGTCGACGCCGCCGAGCGGGGAAACCGCGTCGATGATCGACAGGGCGCCATACTCACGGGCGGCAGCCGCAATCGGCGCCACGGGATTGAGCACACCGGTCGAGGTCTCGTGGTGCACCCAAACGACGGCATCGTAGGCGTGCGTCGATGTCTCGAGATGCCGCCGCACGCTATCCGCGTCGATTGCCGTTCCCAAAGGAAACTCCAGGACGTCGACTTCGGCGCGATGCGCTCGGCACATCTCGATCAGCCGCCCGCCGAACCAACCGCTCGTCGGCGCGAGCACGCGTGCCCCGTCGGGCAGGGCGCTGGCGAAAGCCGCGTCCAGCGAGGCGGTACCCGGGCCGACAATGAGAAACAGGTCGTTCTCGGTCTGGAAAACGACCTTGAAGAGGTCGATGCAGCGGTTGTAAGCAGCGACGAAATTCGGGCCGTAATGGGGCACGATGGGTGTGCCCATGGCGTCGACGACCTCAGGCGTGCTTCCCGCCGGGCCCGGAATGAACAGATGAAGGTCGGTGTCGCTCATGCCGCTGCTCCCCGTTTTCCGGCGCATCCCGATCGTGAGCCCCGATTGTACCGCGGGGTGCGGTACGGTGAAAAACGGTCACAGCGCGATGTCGGACACTCGCTGGCTTGCCGGCAGCAGAGATACGAGAGCACTGCGGTCGTGCCACTCACCGCATCCCACCGCCGCCGAGAGGTAGCGCACCTCGACGAAGCCGCGGGACACCTCCGCCAGCCGCGCATCGCCGCGCCCTATCTCGACCTCCAGACCGGCCAGGTATGCGCGCAACTCGTGCTCCTCCAAGTCGATGGCGTTGATGGTGGCGGTGCCCCCCAACGCCCGTATCGCTGTCGAGGTGGGCTTCCACATGCGCCGCCCGATGCGCAGCAAATGCACGCCGACCGCATCCAGCCGCGCTGCCTCGAGACCGGCGATCTCCGCGGTGCCCACCCAGATGTTCGAACGGCCGCGCTGGTAGAAGCGCATGGCCGCCAGCGGGTCCGGATCCGGCGCGAAGCGGTCGCTCCACCAGCGGCGATAGGGGCTTCCGTCAATCTCGACGAAAGGAACCCTGGGCTTTCGGCTCACGCGGAAGCCTCCTTGCGAACCAGGGCGACGGTGAAGCCTCCGGTGTCGTTCAGATGCGGCCAGAAGCGTGCGACGTTGACGCAGTCGTCGCGCAGACGCTCACCGCGCCAGCTCGTCACGCCCGCCGCGGCGCGCAGACCGTCGATGGCAATCGGCTCGATACGGGCGTCGTCGCCCAGGCTGTAGTCGAGCACCATCTCGTTTTCTTCCGGTGCAAAGGTGCAGGTGGCGTACACCAGCCGCCCCCCCGGCGCCAGCATCTTCCAGGCGCGCCCGAGCAGCGTTGCCTGCAGTCCGGATCGGCCGCGGAGGAACCCGCCGGGTACCTGGGACCGACCGCCCGTGCCCTGCCGCACGTTGCCCTCGCAGGAGCAGGGGGCGTCAACCAGGATGGCGTCGAATGGGCCGGCTTCGAGGGGAAACCCGGTGCCGTCCTGCACCGTCATCGCCACGTTGAGCAGGCCGAGGCGCTCGCAATTGCTCCGCAATGCCCGCACGCGGTCCACGCGCACGTCGTTGGCGACGATGGTGCCGCGGCAGCCGGTTGCCACCGCCATCTGCGCGGTCTTGCCTCCCGGCGCCGCGCACAGGTCCAGCAGGCGCTCACCGGGGCGCGCCGAGAGAACCACGGTCGGGATCAGGGAGGCCTCCTCCTGCACATGATAGAGGCCGAGCAGGTACTCGAGCGTGAGGCCCGGTTTGTCCAGCCCGGCGACCTTGAGACCACCGGGATACCAGCCGAGCTCGGTACAGGCATACCCGCGGGCCCGCAACCGCGCCGCCAGGGCCGCGCCCGGCCGATTTCGAGCCTCGACCTCCGCCGGCGTCTCGATCCGCTCGGCGGCATTGAGTCGCGCCAGCGTTCCGATGCGCAGAGTGTTGGCCCACAACACCACGGGCAGTGGGCGCTCGCAGGCCTCGGAGAATGCGTCCCAGTCGTCGACGAGGTCCGCATATCGGCGCAAGTTTTCGCCTGCAAAGCCCATCAGGAGTACTCCGGCTCACGCCCGCTTCGGCACACGACTGTGAAACTGGTGACGGTTTGCGGTTTAATCTTGGTTCCCTTCGCGCGCGAGCGGGCGCGCGGTGATCGTGCAGTTACGTAGAAGCGAGGTCGACGGTTACCGGAGTCAACCATATGCCAACACCCCGTCCGATGCGCGCGCACCCGAACGGCAGCCCGGGTGGCGCCGTGCATCGATTGCCACGGTGCCTGCTCGGCGCCTGCTGTGTCGCAGTACTTCTGCTCTCGGCTCCCTCCGCGCCCGTGGTGCACGGCCTCGAGGCCTCGACGACCCAATCCGGGACTCTCGCGCGTCAGCAGCTTCTGGTCTTGCGCGAGGCGTTCCAGCTCGTCAACACGGTAGGCAACGAGGTGTGGCCGGGATGGGCTCGTAGCCCGCTGACCGTCGTCATCATCGACGAGGACCACGAGTACCTGGTGAACACGCCAGCGGACTGGGAACCGACCGGGGGCTTCGAGCTCACCGAGCAGACGTTCATCGGCCAGCCCGTCTTCCGGCGCTCCCGCACGCTGCCCCGCGCTTTGCGCGCCGCGTTTCCGATCGCCGGGCTACCCGCCGCCGTGGTGGGGGCGTGGCAACCGACCGAGGAAAGCCCGAACGAATGGGCGGTGACGCTGGTCCACGAGTGGTTCCACGTCATGCAGATGACGAGGGGCGAGGAGGCAAAGGTCGGGGACTTGCGACTCGGGGAGGGGGTGTACCCCTCGTTACAGCTCGACTACCCCTTCGCGTACGGCGATCGCGACATCGGGCACGCCATCCATCTGCTGGGCGCGGCGCTGTACGACTTCTGGTCGCGCTCGCGCTCGCTTCCCCGGGCGATGCAGCGGACCTTCGTCGCGGAAACGTCTTGGGCGGCGCTGCAGAACCTCGAAACCATCGTGTCGCTGAAATACGGCGACGACGCCTACAACTACTTCCGCTACCAGACCTGGAAGGAGGGGGTCGCCCGCTACACCCAAGTCCGGGTCTCCCTGCTTGCGGCCGATTTCGAGGACAACGGCCGCTTTTATCAGCAGCCTGGGTTCGCGGCGCTACAGGGAAGCATGTCGTACGCGCGCCTGTGGGAAGAGGTAACGCGGACCAACTATTGGCTCATGCGCACCGCTTCGGGCGATCAAGGTGGCGACCCGACGAGCTTCTACGGCATCGGCCACGGTCTTGCGGAGCTGCTCGACGCCATCAGCCCGACGTGGAAGGAACGCTACTTCGACGAGGGCGTGTGGCTCGACGATCTCGTCGCGGAGGCGATGGAATCCCAGGCGGTCGCCTCACGTTGAGCGGGGTCGACGGCCTGCGCACGCCCGCCTTGCTGCTTGACCTCGATGTCTTGGAGCGAAACCTGGAGAACATGGCGCGGCGCGCGGATTCTCTCGGCGTTCGCCTCAGGCCTCACGTCAAGACCCACAAATGTCCGGAGATTGCCGAGCTGCAGCGTTCCTTCGGCGCTCGAGGCATCACCGTCTCGACCCTCTACGAGGCCCGGGTCTTTGCCGACCACGGGTTCGAGGACATCACCTGGGCATTCCCGCTCATCCTCGCCCGTCTCGACGAGGCCGCGGACCTTGCCGCAAGGATCGATCTGGGGCTGGTGATCGACTCAGCCGAGGCGCTCGCGGAGCTCGACGCCTCGCTCTCCCGCAAGCGCCCGTTCAAGGTGTGGCTCAAGGTCGATTGCGGCTACCACCGCGCCGGCATTGACCCCGCATCGGAGGACCTGGTCGACATCGCCGCGGCCATCGACGCGGCCGCTTCGCTGGCGTTCGCCGGGATACTCACCCATTCCGGGCACGCGTATCACTCCTTCGGAGACGACGCTCGCCGTGAGGTCGCCGCGCAGGAACGCAGCGCCATGCTCTCGGCCGCGCGACGGCTGCGCAACGCCGGCATCGAGGTCGCCGAGGTCAGCGTTGGCTCCACGCCGGCGATGACCGCGGTCGAATCCCTCGACGGCATCACCGAGGCGCGCCCCGGTAACTACGCGTTTTACGACTACACCCAATGCGCCCTGGGATCGTGCCGGCCGCCCGACGTGGCCGTCTCCGTGCTCGCCAGCGTCGTGTCGCGCATGCCGGCCCACTCGGTGGTCGACGCCGGCGCCCTGGCGATGTCGAAGGACCCGGGGCCGGAGCGGGAGAACGCCGCCATGGGACCCGTGCTCGCCGCCGACGGCACCCTCGATCCCGAGATGCGACTACTGTCCGTCAGCCAGGAGCACGGGATTCTGAACCGGCCGCTCCCCGTCGGCACCCGGCTCCGCATCATGCCAACCCACTCCTGCCTCACCGTTGCCTGCTTCGACGAGTATCACGTGGTGCGGGACGGCGAGGTCGTGGACCGCTGGAAGATCTGGCGCGGACGCTGACGCACCCGCCAACGTGCCGGCGCGGACACTGACGCACGCGCCAAAGCGCAAGCGCGAGCGCTTTGTTGGCTCCGTTGCTGACCGGGTGCGGGCCAGGTAGTCCTCTTCAGCTCTTAGGTGATCCGGCCGACGACCTTCGACCTGACGGATTGGCGGCCGACACCGCCCCTCCCGCAACTTCCGTCGGTGACGTTTCAGACGACGCGTCGACCCGACCGGCTGGCGGCTCCCAGCAGTCGCTGGATCTTCTCCGGCGGCTCGCCCGCCTCGCGCAGATGCCACGCGCGCGACAGCCGCAAGGTGTTGTAGTTGACCGCCGACTTGATGCCAACCGCCTTGCTGTGCGCGCCGAGGATCTGACGGATGTCCTGCACGTGGATGCGGTGGCCCTTGTTGGTGACGAATACCGCCGGTGGTGCCTCCGTGCCCGCGGCTCCGCTCTGGGCCAGCAGCAGCTTACGAGATTCCTCGAGATAACGATCCAGTACCCGCGCAAGCGGTTTGTCGATCAAGATCCGGCGCGGCTTGCCGTCGTCGGAGCGCAGGCGCAGCGTGCCACGCCCGCGGTTGATGTCGTCGACGTCGAGGCTTGCCGTCTCTCCGGCTGTCGCCGCCGCGTAGTAGAGCACCGAAAGGATGGCCGCATCGCGGAGGCCGAACACATCTTGGTGGTCCGGATGCGAGATCAAGCGCTGAACCTCGGCTTCGGAGAGGACCTCGACCGGAAGCTGCGACATAACACACGCTCCTTGCAGCGAAATTTCATGGTAACACGCAAATGAGCAGCCGCTGGAGAGCGTCGGCAGAAGGATCGACGAACCGGCCCGAGCCGGTGCCGCCCGGCGGCGGCGGGCCGAGGGGGG
>CBDUAS010000063.1:0-10580 GCA_965365185.1 uncultured bacterium
CCGTGCGGGCGAACCACCCGACCGACCACGGCAGGATCCGCAGGCGCCTCCCGGGTGATTTCGCCCGACACCGCCTACTCCAGGATCTCCAGCAACACGCGCTTGTTGTCCTTTGTTCCGGCGGCGCCCAGTAAGGTGCGGATGGCGCGGGCCGTACGCCCCTGCTTGCCGATTACCTTTCCCAGGTCGGCCTGATCGACGCGGAGCTCAACGACCGTCGTCTGCTCGCCCTCGACGGCACTGACCTGCACTTCGTCCGGGTGGTCAACCAACGCCTTGGCTATGTTGCGAACCAGATCTTCCATGAACATCGATGAATCCCCTATCGAGAGTGTGATGAACGTGCATGGGGGAATCCAAGGCCTCTGCCGGCCCCGGGGTCTGCGGATCGACGCACGTGGACGCCGCGCGTCACTCCGCTTCGTCGTCGCCCGCGGCGGGTTCGTCGCTCCCTTGGTCCGCCTCCGGAGCCGCCGCAGGTTCGTCCTCGCCAGCGGCCTCTGCCGCAGGAGCGGGCGCGGAGGCGCGGATCTCGGCATGCTTGCTGGCGTCCCGCTGCCGGGACGGCGACAGGGCGTCCTCGGTGTCGACCTGTCCGGCCTCCACCTTCCGCAGCAAGCTCTTGACCGTGTCCGACGGTTGCGCGCCCTTGTCGATCCAAGCCTTGGTCTTCTGCACGTCCAGAACGACCTTCGCCGGCTGGAATCGCGGGTGGTAGTGCCCCAGAACTTCGATGAAGGCGCCGTCTCGCGCCGCCCGGCTGTCCGTCACGACGACCCGGTAGTGCGGATCCTTCTTCGCTCCGGTCCTCCGTAGATGAATCGAAATCACGCTTTCTTACCTCCTGTGATACCGCCTGTTACGTAGCCGCCGTGTCGTAGTCTTCAGGACCCGAAACCGGCGGAGCGCATCAAGTCGAGCGGGTTTCCTCGTTGGCGGCCCAGCTTCTTCATCAGCTTTCGCGCCGCGTTGAACTGCTTCAGCAATTGGTTGACGTCCTGGACTCGGGTGCCGCTGCCCTTGGCGATTCGTCGGCGGCGAGACCCGTCGATGGTCTGTGGGTGTCGGCGCTCCTCGATCGTCATCGAGTCGATAATGGCGCCGAAGCGCCGCATGTCGTCCTCCGCGGGCGCAAGCGACTTCGCGTTGAAGCCCTTTCCCATCGGCAGCATCTCGAGCAGCTTCGACATCGAGCCGAGCTTGTTCATCTGGCGCATCTGCTCGCGAAAATCCTCCAGCGTGAACGTGGCCTCACGGAGACGCTTCTCCATCTCCTCGGCCTTCTCGACGTCAACTGCCTCCTGCGCCTTCTCAATCAAGCTGAGAACGTCGCCCATGCCGAGAATCCGCGAGGCAATGCGGTCCGGGTGGAAGGGCTCGAGATCCTCGAAGCGCTCGCCCACACCGACGTAAAGGATCGGTAGCCCGGTGACCGCGACGATGGACATCGCCACGCCGCCGCGAGCGTCGCCGTCGAGCTTGGTCAGTATGGTGCCGGTAAGCGGCAGGCGCTGGTGAAACACACTGACGGTGTTGACTGCGTCTTGGCCGGCGAGCGAATCGGCAACGTAGACGACGTCCCCGGGATCGATCGCCTCGACGAGCGCGGCAGCTTCACCCATCATCGCGTCGTCCAGATGCAGGCGCCCGGCAGTATCGAGCACGACCACATCGTTGCCGCCAGTTCGCGCCGCATCCAGCGACTGCCGCGCCAGCTCGACCGCATCGGAACCGTCGCCGTCGAAGGCGTTCAGTGAGGCCGACGCCGCGATCTGCGCGAGCTGCTCGCGCGCCGCAGGCCGGTGGACGTCGACGGATGCCAGCAGCGGAGAGTGCCCCTTGCGGCGGAGCTGATGCCCCAGCTTGGCGGCGGTCGTCGTCTTGCCGGCGCCCTGCAGCCCGACCAGCATCACCACGTGCGGCGAGCCTCCCGCCAAACGCAGACCCACTCGTTCCCCACCGAGCAGGGCGGTCATCTCCTCGTAGACGACCTTGACGACCTGCTGTCCGGGGTTGAGAGAATCGAGCACCTGCTGGCCCTTGGCACGTTCGCGCACCACGGCAAGGAAGTCCTTCACGACGCCGAAGTTCACGTCCGCCTCCAGCAAGGCCATGCGCAGGTCGCGGAGAGCCTCTCCCAGGCTCGCCTCGTCCACGCGCACGACGCCCCGAAACATACTCAGGGTCCTCTGCAGCCGCTGGTTGATCTGTTCGAACATGGCGGTAAAAGCGCCTCTGTCAGACGGAGCTCAGGTCGTGGCCGAGCTTCCGCTTCTTGGTTTCCAGATAGCGGCGGGTGGTCTCGGTGACCTCCACCTCGATGGGCACGCGCTCGACGATTTCGAGCCCGTATCCGGAAAGGCCGACAAACTTGCGCGGGTTGTTGGTCATGATTCGGAGCTTGGACGCACCCAGGTCGCTGAGAATCTGCGCCCCGATGCCGTAGTCGCGCTGATCCGGCTTGAAGCCGAGGGCCTCGTTGGCCTCCACCGTATCCGCACCCTCGTCCTGCAGCTCATAGGCGCGCAGCTTGTGCACCAAGCCGATGCCGCGCCCTTCCTGTCGCAGGTACACGATGATGCCGCGACCCTCGTCGGCGATCCGCTGCATCGCGGTCTCGAGCTGGGGGCCGCAGTCGCACCGGGCGGAAAAGAACGCGTCACCGGTGAGACACTCCGAATGCACCCGGACGAGAACCGGCTCGCCGCTGGCCACGTCCCCCATGACCAGGGCGACGTGTGTCTTGTTGTCGAACTCGTTCTCGTAGGCGTAGAGGGTGAACTCGCCGAAGCGGGTCGGCAGGCGGGGCGAGGCCACGGGCTTGACGAAGCGCTCGTGGCGCAGGCGATAGCGGATCAGGTCCGCGATGTTGACCATCTTGATGCCGTGTTCTTCGACGAAGCGCTGCAACTGCGGGACCCTCGCCATGGTGCCGTCTTCGTTCATGATTTCGCAGATCACACCGGCAGGATAAAGCCCCGCCAGGCGCGCCAGATCCACGGCAGCCTCCGTCTGCCCCGCGCGACGCAATACGCCGCCGTCTTCGGCTCGCAGAGGGAACATGTGGCCCGGTCGAGCGAGGTCCTCGGGTTTCGTCTCGGGGTCGATCGCGGCGAGCACCGTCAAGGCGCGATCCGATGCGGAGATTCCGGTCGATACGTCCTTCGTCGCCTCGATCGAGACGCAAAACGCGGTGTTGAACTTCGAGGAGTTGTCGTCGACCATCAGCGGGATCTTCAACGCGTCGAGTCGCTCGCGCATCATCGGCAGGCAGATCAAGCCGCGCCCGTGCGTTGCCATGAAATTGATCACCTCGGGTGTGACCTTCTCCGCGGCGATGGTCAGGTCGCCTTCGTTCTCGCGGTCCTCGTCATCAACCACGATGACCATGCGCCCCTGGCGAATGTCCTCGATGGCGTCCTCGATCGGTGAAAAGCTCATCTGCCGTCTCCCGCCCGGACGCGGCCGGTTGCTTCCAGATGTCCCTCGAGCATGCGTGCCACGTATTTGCCGAGGATGTCGACCTCGACATTCAAGGTCTCGGCGCGGTCGCTCCAGGTCAGGTTGGTGTGTTGCAGGGTATGCGGCACGAGCTGCACGTCGAAGCCATCGTCCTCGAGCGCGGCAACGGTCAGCGAGACGCCGTTGATGGCGATGGAGCCCTTGCTCACGAGGTATGCCTCCAGGCCGGCGGGCAGGTCGAAACCCATACGAACGAAATCCCCTTCCTCGCGAACGAAACGCTGCCGCGTGACCGCGTCGACGTGCCCCTGCACGAAGTGTCCGCCAAGCCGGGCGTCGGCGGCCAGCGGGCGTTCCAGATTTACCCGCGTTCCAACGGCGTAGCTCGCCATGTTCGTGCGGGCAATGGTTTCGGGAGAGACCTCGGTGACGAACACGGACTCGTGCAACTCGATCGCCGTGAGGCACACGCCGTCAACCGCAACGCTGCTGCCCAGCCCCAGGGTCGGACCGATAAGCTCCGCTTCGATGTGCAGGCGGGAACCGTGCGGCACCTCGTCAATGCGCGTAACGGTACCCACTTCTTCTACGAGTCCAGTGAACATGTTCGATTTCTGGCAAAAACGGCCGTGTTTCGTGCCGACTATCGGCGCTGGAGCGGCGCCTCGGGCACGCGCAGGTATCCCTGGATCGCCCAATCATCGCCGAGGTCGATTCGCCTCACGTGATGCACGTGCGGGGCGTTCTCGAGATCGTCGATGCCCTCGCCGGCCCACAGCGACAAGGCGTCAGACCCGCCGATCAGTAGAGGCGCATAAACGAGGAAGAGCTTTCCGATTATACCAGCATCGAAAGCGCTGGTAAGCACACCGCTGCCGCCCTCCAGCAGCAACGACATGACTTGCCGATCGGCAAGCCCTGCAAGGATGGCGTCCCACGAGAGCCCGACGCCGGCTCGCGGCACGCGGGCGACCTCAGCCCCGGCGTCAACGAGTGGATCCTCCGCCCCGAGCGGGGCGTCATCGGCGCAGAAGATCAGGGCCTGGCCATCGGCTTCCTTCAAGAGACGCGCGTCCGTCGGGGTTCGTAGCCGGGAATCGAAAACGATGCGATACCGCGGTCCGCAATCATCGTCGTGTCGGGCAGTCAACCGGGGGTCGTCGTCCAGCAGTGTGCCGATTCCCACCGCGACGGCGTCGCTGTCGCCACGCAGCTCGTGCGTCCGCCGCCGCGCCGTTTCGCCGCTGATCCACTGCGACTTACGCGTGCGGGTCGCCAGTCGCCCATCGAGAGAAACCGCCGCCTTTGCGGTCACGAGGGGGCGGCCGTGAATCTTGAACGACAGGTAGGCATCGTTCAGTCGGGCGGCTGCGGCGGCCAGCTCGCCGACCTCGACCGAGAGCCCGGCAGAGCGGAGGGCCTCGATGCCACCGCCGTTGACGCGGAGGTCGGGATCGAGCGTGCTGACGACGACGCGTGAGATGCCGGCAGCGAGTATCGCATCGACACACGGAGGAGTCCTTCCGTAGTGCGTGCACGGCTCCATGTTGACGTAGAGAGTGGCGCCGGCGGCTTTTTCTCCCGCGGCCTCGAGGGCAACACGCTCCGCGTGCGGCGATCCCGCGCAGCGGTGATAGCCGGTGGCGACCACTTCGTCGCCATGAGCCACGACCGCACCGACGAGTGGATTCGGACTGGTGGCGCCGCGGGCGCGGGCCGCCAGGCGGATGCATTCTTTCAGGTGACGAAGATCCCCCACGTTGCCCTAGTTTTCCTCGCCCAGGAGCCCGTCGACGTACGCCTCGGCATCGAACGCGGCCAGGTCATCCACGGCCTCGCCCGTGCCGACGTAGCGGATCGGCAGCTTCAAGCGGTCAGCGATCGATAACGCCACTCCGCCCCTGGCGCTGCCATCGAGCTTGGCGAGGATCAACCCGGTGACCCCGGCGTGCTCGAGGAAGTCTTCGGCCTGGCGCAGGCCGTTTTGACCGGTTGTGGCGTCCAGCACCAACCAGACCTCGTCCGGCGCACCCTCGATCACCTTCGCGGCCGCACGATGGATTTTCGACAGCTCCGCCATGAGATTCTCTTTCGTGTGCAACCGGCCCGCCGTGTCGATCAAGACGACGTCGACGCCGCGTGACCGGCCCGCATCGCAAGTATCGTAAACGACCGCGGCAGGATCGCCACCCGGCTGATGCGCGATGACCGGCACCCCGAGGCGGTCTCCCCATACCTTGAGCTGTTCGACCGCCGCGGCGCGGAACGTGTCGGCAGCTCCGAGAATGACGCTGTCACCCGCCTGCTGGAACAGTGCGGCGAGCTTGGCCGTGCTCGTCGTCTTGCCGGACCCGTTCACGCCGACCAGAAGGATCACGTACGGACGCGCCGACGGACGTTCGGAAGCCGCGGGCTGCTGGGCCGAAAGCAACTCGAGCATCGCCTGGCGTAGTTGCGCCCGCGGGCCTTCGTCGGCGGGAGAATCGCGTAGGTGTGCGACAAGCTGCATCGCTGCCGCCGGACCCACGTCCGCGGCGATGAGCGCCTCCTCGAGAGCCTCCAGGGTTTCCTCGTCGGGCCTGCCGGCCGGCACAATGCGCCGCAGCGCCTGCGACAGCTTCGCCCTGGTGCGGCCGAGCGAGCGGCCGATGGCCCCGATCACGGCCGCGTCCGGTCGGTGACGGCGCGCGACCGCCGTGCTCCACGCCCGAACAACACCCGCGTCCGCTAGCTCTGCAGCCGGGAGAGGGCTGCCTGGGCGCGAGCGCTGGCGTCCGTCCCGGGCGCCAGATCGATGACCTTCTGCAGATGGCGGCGCGCCGCCGGGACTTGTGAGATGTCCCGGTACGCCATGCCGAGCTCGAGATGAGCCTCGACGTTGAGGTCATCGACGTCGGTTACCTTGATCAGCGCCGCGATCGCCTCTTGCGTCCGGCCCAACTCCTTGAGCGCCTTCGCAAGCTGGATGTGCAACGGCTGGAAGACCTGGTCGCGCGCGGCAACGCTGGAAGCCCCAGCCGAAAGGTGCTCGCGAGCCGCCTCGGGCCTTCCCGTCTCCAGGTACACGTTCCCCAGGTTCAGGCGGACTCGGGCCTTGGAGATGGGCGGATACACGGGATCGGCCAAGGCCACCAGAAACTCACTGATTGCCGCGTCCGCGTCGCCCTGTCGGTAGCGCAGCACACCCAAGTGGTTGTGCACCTCCGTCAGGCTGGGGTTCCGCGCCAGCGCCTTCATGAACGATTCCTCGGCCAGGTCGAACTGGTCGGTAAGGAACTGGGCGAAGCCGAGCCACATGTAGGTCTCCCCGTTCTCGGGGTAGAGGTCGATGGAGCGTTCGAGCAGCGGAATGGCCTCATGGGGCTGGTTGTTCTCGATGTACAGGATTGCCAGCACCTGGAGGTCGCGTGGGTCGATTTCTTCCGGATTCTGCGCTGCAGCGACGCCGATCGTCGGCAGGGCCGCCTCTGCGCCTGCGTTGCCGATGATGACCGGTAGGACGCACAAGAAGACAACCGAACACAGGAGTTGCTTTAAGTAACGCATAGGCCAGATCGTAGCACACAAGAGGGCAATGGTGACACCTTTTTAGCTCACTCCTCGACAAGTGCGCAGGCTATCAGATCTTCGATGGCGAGCACGCGGTCTCGATCGACCGTCATGTCCCCGCTCCTCCCAGCCGTCGTTCCTGCCGTTGGATGATCCGCGAGATGTTGGACCGATGACGCCACACGATAACCAGCACGGCGATCGATGCTGCCACCGCGGTAGATCGCGGCTCCCCGCGCCACCAGGCCGCGACGGCGAGAGTCAGCGAGCCGCACAGCGATGCGGCCGACATCATGCGGCTGACGGCCAGGGTCAGCAGCAACACCCCACCGCCGATCGCCGTCGTCGCGGGCGCGACCCACCCGAAGGCCCCGAGCAGGGTCGCCACGCCTTTGCCGCCACGACCCCCGAGCCAGGGCGTGTAGCAGTGCCCGAGCACGGCACCGAGCGCGCCGGCGGCGGTCCACAAAGCTCCTGACGGGCCGCCGAGGAGGGCGCCGACGTATCCGGCGCCCATCGCCCCTGCCACGCCCTTCGCAGCGTCCAGCAGGAGCGTGGCCGCGCCGCCGGCCGGGCCCAGAACGCGGCCCACGTTGGTGGCACCGATATTGCCGCTGCCGCTCCGGCGAACGTCGTCACCCGTCTTCAGGCGCACCAGCAGGTAACCGAACGGCACGCTGCCGATGGCGAACCCGATCAGAATGCCGCCCAGGGTGGGACCGATGTTCGCGACAATCGCATCCGCCATCTCAATCACCGGAACCTCCCCCGGTCGCGAGAACTCGCGTCCACAGGAGTCGCAGCACGGCCTCGGTCGCGGCTTGCCGGACCCGCTGGCGGTCACCGTCGAGCTGCCAGCGCCGCGTGGTTGTTCCATCGGGATGACAGAGCGCGCCGTGCACTTCGCCAAGCTGTCCCGGCTGCGGTGGCGCCGACGGCCCGGCCCAACCGGTAACGGCAAGCCCGTAGGTGGCGCCGGAACGGGCGCGAATACCTCGCGCGAGGGCAGCGCTCGTCGCCGCCGACACGGTCCCGTGCCGTTCCAGGTCGGCGGCTTCGACGCCGGCAAGGATGATCTTGGCGTCCGGTGAATACACCACCGCCCCGCCCCAGAAGAACATCGACGCGCCGGGAACGGAGGCCAGCGCGCCGGCGATCATGCCACCGGTGCAGCTCTCCGCAACCGCCAGAGTCTCGGCGCGCCCGCGCAGGGCCGCACCGATGTTCTCGCAAAGAGAGTGCAGATCCGCTGCACCATTCACGGCGATCCGCCGCCGAAGAACGGCCCGAGTCCGGCGGCAGCACCGATCGCGAAGATCGCCCGCACGAAGACCTGCGTGTAGACGGCCGCAACGACGTCGTCCGCCATGATGCCGACCCCTCCGTGCAGCGACTCGAACCGGCGCGCCGGAAACGGCTTGATGATGTCGAAGAACCGGAAGAGGAAGAACGCCAGAACCCATCCCGCGGGCGTGGTCACGGCGACCAGCGACAGCCACATGGCAGCCCATTCGTCGACCACCACGGCGGAGGGATCGTCGCCTCCGAGCCCCGGTGCGGCGACCTCGGCGGCGATGGTGCCGAGAACGGTGAGCGTTATCCCGGCCCCGAGCTGCCACCACCAGTCCAACGGCCCGAGCAGCGGAATGAACAGGGCGACGCCGAGCAGTGAGCCCCAGGTTCCCGGAGCCGGCCGCAAGAACCCGGACCCGAAACCCGTCGCGAGCAGCCGGCATGGGCCTTCGAGCGCCGGCCGGCTCACGGGCTGAGGCGTCCGAGCATTCTCGGGTAAGGAATCGTCTCACGCAGGTGGGGAAGTCCGGTGATCCACGCCACCACCCGCTCCAGACCCATGCCGAATCCCGAATGCGGCACCGAGCCGTAGCGGCGAATGTCCAGGTACCAGCGATAGTGCTCCTCGTTCAGACCGTGCTCGCGGATCCGGGAGAGCAGCAGGTCGTAATCGTGTATCCGCTGGCTGCCGCCGACGATCTCGCCATAGCCCTCCGGGGCGATCATGTCGACGGCGAGAGCCGTCTCCGGTCGATCGGGGTCGGGCTCCATGTAGAAGGCCTTGATGGCGGTCGGAAAACGGTGAATCAGGACGGGCCGGTCGAAGGCCTCGGAGATCACCGTTTCGTGACCTCCGCCGAAGTCGGCCCCCCACTCGAAATCCTCGCCCGCCCGCAGAAGGATGTCGACCGCCTCGTCGTAGGAGATGCGCGGGAAAGGCTTCCGCACGCGCTCGAGCGCGCCGGTATCCCGTTCGAGAATCTCGAGCTCGTCCTGGCATTCCTCGAGGGCGGTCTGTACCACGTGCTCGATGAAGTCTTCGGCCAGATCCATACAGTCGTCGAGCGTGGCGTAGGCCACCTCTGGCTCCAGCATCCAGAACTCCATCAAGTGTCGCCGGGTCTTGGACTTCTCCGCACGGAAGGTCGGGCCGAAACAGAAGACCCGGCCATGAGCCATGCAGGCGGGCTCGAGATAGAGCTGTCCGCTCTGGCTCAAGAACGCTGTATCGCCGAAATAATCGGTGGAGAAAAGCGTCGTGGTCCCCTCGACAGAGGTCGGTGTCAGTATCGGGCTGTCGATGAGAACGAACCCACGGTCGTGGTAGTACGACCTACAGATGTGGATCACCTTGCTGCGCACCCGCAACGCCGCGTGCTGCCGCGAGGAGCGCAGCCACAGATGCCGGTGATCCATGAGGAACTCGACGCCGTGCTCCTTGGGTGTGACGGGGTACTCCGCCGCCATCTGGACCAGCCGAACCGTCTGTGCGCCGATCTCGTACCCGCTCGGCGCTCGGGCATCTGCGCGCACCGAGCCGGTCACCTCGATGGAGGACTCCTGGGTCAGATCCGTGATCAGATCCCAGGAGTCGGGGTCAACGTCCGCGGGCGTCGCCACGACCTGAACCACGCCGGTCCCGTCACGCATCTGCACGAAGGCGATCTTGCCGCTGGATCGCTTGTTGTACAGCCAACCGCGGAGGGTGACCGTTTCGCCCTCATGGTCACCGAGGTCTTCGATATACGTTGATTGCGCCACGATTTCGATTCCTGCCGAGGGGGACGCCGGCCGCGCCGGCGCCGCGATCAGAAGCCGAGATTATAGCCGGTCGAAGGCCCGCAGCTCTTCGATCAGCCCATGCCATCCGAGTCCCACCAGCGCCCCGCGGGCATGGCGCCAGGTCCTGCGTGCATAATCGGCGTATTCGTGACGTCCCGCCGCGCACACCTGGTAACCGAACGTCCCGAGAGCTTTGAGCGATCGCTGCGCCGCCGTCAGCGCGTAGCCCTGGCGGGCGCCCGGCGGCAGTGCCTCCGGAGCGGCGGGTATGTCGCCGCTGTCGCTCGCGTCGAGCTCGATCGCAGCGACCGCCCAGAATGCCTGCAAGACCCGGGCCCGGCAGGCGCGCGGAACAGCACGGTAGTCGTCGCCCAGCAGCGAGACCAGGTCGTAGAACATCGGACCCGACATCACGTCCTGAAAATCGACCACCATGAGCTCCCCGTTTACCAGCAAGTTGCGCGAGTGAAAATCGCGGTGACAGAGGCGGCGGG
>CBDUAS010000064.1:0-10501 GCA_965365185.1 uncultured bacterium
AGCGCGGGCCGCGACGATCCCCGGCGTGACCGCGGCCGCCGCCGGGACACAGTACCCGCCGATCGTGTTTTCTCGCCTCCAGTTCGTGCCCGAGGGCGCCGAGACCGACGCAGACGGCTCGCTCCCGGTTGGCTACCTGACGCTCGCGGACGAGCGCTACTTCGAAACGCTGGGTATCGGCCTGGTCCGCGGCCGGCAGTTCACCCGCCAGGATCGGCCCGACGCGCCCCTGGTCGCGGTGGTCAACCAGACGCTCGCCGACACCTACTTCCCCGGTGTCGATCCCCTCGGCAAGCGCATCAAGATCGGCACGCCGGCGGACGACGATCCCAGCGTCGAGATCGTCGGCGTGGTCGCCGACACCAAGAACCGGGGCCTCGGCACCGACGCCCAGCCGGAGTTCTTCGTCAGCCTGCGCCAGGCGAACGGTGTCAACAACCAGGTCTAACTGATCGTGCGCACCGCCGTCGAACCTGCCAGCGTTCTCGACGACGTGCGGGCCCAGGTGGCGGCGATCGATCCCGATCAGCCGGTGTACGCGGTGCGCACCCTCGAAGAGGCCTTCGCCGATCAGTTCGCTTCGGACCGTTTCGCCCTGATGATGCTGAGCGCCTTCGCCGCCCTGGCGTTGGCGCTGGCCGCGGTAGGCATCTACGGCGTCGTCTCCTATGCCGTCTCGGACCGCACGCGCGAGATCGGCGTGCGCATCGCCCTGGGCGCCGGTCGCCGCGAGGTCGTCGGCATGATGGTGCGACAAGCGCTGTTCCCGGTGCTCGTCGGCATCGTCATCGGGCTGGGTTTGTCGGTTGGGCTCGGGGCGGCGATGTCCAGTCTGCTGTTCGAGGCCGATGGCACCGACCCCCTGACGTTGGTGCTGGTCATGGTGCCCCTCGGCGCGGTGGCTCTTGCCGCCAGCTACGTTCCGGCGCGGCGGGCAAGCGGTATCGACCCGGTGGACGCCTTGCGCATCGAGTGATGGCAGCCAACGCGGGGCGACAATGAGCCCGAAGGCAGAGGAACCCGGTATCTCCAAGTGAGAGGGAACCCGCTCGGTCCCCCCTTCCGTGCGGATTCAGGGCCCCTGTTCGCGTAGGCTTCGCTCGCACCGATGCCGTGGTCCGTGGAGTCCTCGACACCCCAAGGAGGCGAAAATGTCGACCCTGTCCCGAACACGACCCGAACAGCCCTCCCGGCGCGAGCGATACCCCCTCGCTGCCGTGATGGTGACGTCCATGCTGGCCGTCCTGCTGCTGCAACCCGGGCCGGCGGCGGCGCAAACACCTGGTGCGCACGCCGACACCCATGGGGACGATCCCCAGGCGAGCTCCGTGCCGCTGTACGACAACCTCGGTACCTACCGCCGGGCAATCGGCACAGACGTCGAGCGGGCGCAGGCCTACTTCGACCAGGGGCTGCGCCTGCAGTACGCCTTCAACCACGCCGAGGCGCTGCGGGCATACGAGGAGGCGCTGCGCCACGACCCGGAGTGTGCCATGTGCTGGTGGGGCATCGCCTTGGCGGCGGGCCCGAACATCAATGCACCGATGACCCCGGAGAACGGGCGGCGCGCCTGGGAGGCCATCCAGCGGGCCCGAGCGCTGGCCGCAGAGGGCCCGGCGCTCGAGCGCGATCTCATCGAGGCGCTGGCAGCGCGTTACGCCGCCAATCCCGAGGCGGAGCGCGCGCCGCTGGATCGCGCGTACGCCGCCGCCATGGAGGAGCTTGCGGAGCGCTACCCGGACGACGCCGACGTCCTGACGCTCTACGGTTCCTCGGGCATGAACCTGAACCCGTGGAACTACTGGTCGGGAGACTACGACAACCGCACGCCCAACGCCGGGACGCCGGAGATTCTCACAGCGCTCAGCACGGCGGTGAAGCTCGCGCCGAACAACCCCGGCGCATGTCATTACTACATCCACGCGGTCGAAGCTGCCTACCCGGAGCGCGCGGTGGAATGCGCCGATCGACTGGCGCGGCTGATGCCGGGCGCCGGCCACATCGTGCACATGCCCGGTCACATCTACATCCGTGTGGGTCGCTACGCCGACGCGGTGCGTGCCAACGAGCACGCCGTGCACGCCGATGAGACCTACATCGCGGACCAGGCGCCGGTCGGCCTCTACCCCTCGGCTTACTATCCGCACAACTACCACTTCATGTGGTTCGCGGCGTCGATGGCGGGCATGGCAAACAAGGCGAGCGAGGCGGCGGTGATCGTCGCTCCGAAAGTGCCCGTCGACGTTGCCAAGGAAATCTACTGGGTGCAGACGGTAACGGTGCTGCCGGAGCTCACGGCGATCACCTTCGGCCGGTGGGACGCTGCACTCGCGACCGATGCGCCTCCGGCCGAGCTCGTTGTGGCAACGGCGATGCACGAGTTTGCCCGCGGCGTGGCGTTCGCGGCGAAGGGCGATCTGGAGGCCGCGAGAGCAGAGCTCGCCGAGGTACAGCGCATCGACGAACTGGTGCGCAGCGAGGGGCCCGATCCGGTCGTCAGCACGTCACCGGCGCCGACGCTTACGGGCATCGCCGTGCACATGCTCGCCGGCGAGATCTGGCTGCGCTCCGGCCAGGCCGCCGCCGCGGTCGAGCATTTCCGCGCCGCCGCCGACATCGAAGACGAGATGTTGTACGAGGAGCCGCCGCTGTGGTATTTCCCGGTACGCCACGCTCTCGGTCGAGCGCTTCTGGAAGCTGGCAGGCCGGCGGAAGCGGAGATCGCGTATCGTCGGGACCTGGCTCGCTTCCGCGACAACGGCTGGTCCCTGTACGGGCTGGCACAGGCGCTGGAGGCGCAGGGCAAGAGCCAGGAAGCGGCCGATGTCCGGGCGCGCTTCGAGCAGGCGTGGAGAGATGCCGATGTACGGCTCGACGCATCACACTTCTGAGACGAAACGTCAGCCGGGCGGAGTGGAACACGCTGCTCCGCCCGACGCATGCTGTCGCTCTCTGAGAGCGCAGCCAAGAGAGGAGCGTCCGGTGGGCGTTCAAATCAGCTTCGAGGCCCCCCGATGAGCGATACCCCCGGCGACAGGCCCTGTCTCGCCTGCCAGCGCGACGAGAGCGACACGCCGCTTCTGCAGCTCGCCTATCGCGACGGCGTGTACTGGATCTGCCCGCAGCACTTACCGTTGCTGATTCACAACCCGAGCCGTCTCGAGGGCATGCTCCCGGGAGCGGAGAACTTGTCGCCGGCGGGGCCTCACGACTGAGCTCCGGGTTCGGCCCGGCGGTACTGCCCGGGGCCCCGGATCATGACTTCTCGGACGCGAGGCCGGACGGGCACGTTGCCTGCCGGCTCAGCGAGGTGAGCGGGCGGCGCCGATCCAGGCAATCTCGAGACGGAAAGGCCCTTCTTGCTTGTCGGTAAGCATGAGGCCGATCTGTCGGACTTCCGCGGGATCCAGCGGCTCGGCGTTGGGCGGCCGGTAGCCGCGGAAGCTCGGCTCGAAGATTTCGAGCGGTATCTCAATCGTCGTCCAGGCATTCGCCGTAGTCTCGAAGTCGGCGCGGTATGCGATGCCGTCGAAGGAACCCGACGTGCGCAGGCGCACTTGGTAGCGCTTGCCATCGCCGCGAACCCGGATCACGAGCCGTGAACGCCCGGCCAGCACACCCGCCGGGACGTCGGTGCGGATCGAGGCGAACCCACCGTTGTTCTCCAACGAGAGGTTGCCCTGAAACACGGCGCTGCCGTCGCCGGTGCTGCGAATCTCGCTCGATGAGCGGCCGCCCATCACCCCGTCATTGACGACCGACCAGCTCCCGGTCTCGGAGCGGAAATCGACGATAACCTCGACGCCTGCGTCCTGCGCCGTCATGCGCCCGGACGCGGCGCCGGTGAGGGCAAGAACGATGATTGTCGCCGTCGCTGCATGTCGCAAGCCTTCCGCCCCTCCCTTCCTCGGCACGAAGACGCGGCGGTTGGGAACCAGGGGTGATCGTCACCAAGATAACCGCTCGGCTCGCCAGAGGACACTTCGTCGTCCGAGTCTCCGCCGTACGGAACATCGGGCTCCCTGTGACCGGCTCGTGGCCGACGAGGCCGTCGCGACGACCCCGGCCCTCGGGACAGAGCGGGGCAGTAGACGGCGACTCGCGCCGTTGACGGCGGTTGGCGCGGCAGCCCGCGTCAAACCGGGCAACCAGAGGTCTGTCGAATCCGGGTACCATGTACCCATGGCCTCGACACTGCCGGCTTACGCCTCGATGCTGGCCCGGTTGTATCCGGAAGTACACGGCGAGAAGGGTTACGAAGACGACGATCCCGGCGAGCGCTGGGGGCTCCAAGGTCTGCGCAGCCTCGGCGACATCCGGTGACGGGGAGATCCGCGCGCGCGGGCGGCGCACCGGCAACCCGCGACCGGATGACGATATCGATCGGCAACCGGGCGACCCTGGCGGCCCTGGCGGCTTTGATGCTGGCTTCGTCGTGGACGGGTGCCGACTATGCCCACTATGCGGATTGGGCGAACGCGGCCATCACGCACAGCCTCTGGAACGCAGACACCTTCACCATCTCGCCGCTCGGCGTACCGGTCTTGATGTGGTCTCACGGCACCGGCTTCGTGTTCGCCACGGGCCACCTCGTTCTCGGACCCCTCGGCGACCTGCGGCTCAGCGCGATGCTGGTGGGATGGTTGGCCGCACTCGTGTTCTGGGCAGCCACGCTGCGGGTGACCTGGACGCTGTCGGGAAGAAGCCTTTCCTTGACGGTCTTCTGCGCTGGCGCGACGGCTCTCGGAACACACGCCGGCTACCTCTCCAATACGCACGCCTCCGAATCGCTGGCTCTCGCCTGCGCGGCCGTTCTGCTGTGGCTGGTTGTCGAGGACGATATGCCCCGCACGATCCACGGCCTGATCGCCGGCCTGGCGATCGGCTTCTTGGTTACGATCAAGTCGTACTGGGCGGTTTACGCTGCGGCGGCTGTTGTCGTTTTGGCGTGGCGCACGCGCCGGAGCCGTGTCTCATGGACGCGCTTGGCCGGGATCGTCATGGCGTTCACGATTCCGATCGCGGTCGGGCTGACGCAGACGGCGATGACCAACCGATGGATGACGGGCTCGCCGCTGCAGTCCTCGTATGTCTTCGGCGACGAGCAGTTCAGCAGCTTCGACTTTCGCGAACCGGAGCTCGCCGCCGTACTGACACACCCCCTGCACGGCCTGCTGAGCCACCACCCCCTGTACGGCCTGGCCTTCGTCGCCCTCCTGGCGGTGATCGCAACGCCCGGTGATGCCGGGCGGCGCATCTTTTTCGCCATCGGCGGGCTTGCCATAATCGCCAACCTCTACTTCCAATCTGCGTGGGTGGTGTGGTGGCTCGGCAACGCGACGTTCGGTATGCGGGGAATGGCACTGGCAACAACGGTCGTGATTCCGGCCCTCGTCATCAGCTTGCGGCGAGCTCGCGAAACGCGACCGTGGCTCTTCGCGGTTGCCTGCGTGAGCGCTGTCGCGTGTTGCTTCTGGTCGTTCTTGCTGCTGCTCGAAGGTTCCACACGGTTCCACACATTCGCCGAGATGGCAGACGCGCAGTGGTACGCGTTCTCGACCTTCTGGGGACCTACGGCACTGCTCGCGGCGACGGCCACGGCCGCGCTTGCCGTGGCGAACCGGAATCTCTTCCGTCGCCCGGCCGGCGCCGCCATCGTCCTTGCGGCGGGCGCAGTCCTGGTCGGCCTGTGGGTGGTTTACCTGTGGCTGAGAGTCGCAGAGCGCCCCTTCGATCAAACTCGCTCGCTGTTGCTCGGAGGCGTCGGGGTGTCTGCAGCACTGCTTCTTGCAGCGGCGATCGCATGGGGATTGTCCCGAGCGCTGGGCCGGGACCGGTCGCCGAAGCATGTGGTTCGGAACCTGGCAGCGGCCATCGCCGCCGTTGTATTCGCCGGCGCGTCGATCTCGTTTTTCGGCCTCGCCCGTGAAGTGGCCGAGCAGGGCCCCGATCCCGGCACCGATCGCCGCCGAGAAGAGACTTCGCCTGGGTGAACACGTTCAGCGTCAGCGACATGAAAGACTCATGCAACGAGTACCGGCGTGTACCGGGTTTCGACGAGAAGCGTGAGGCGCTGAAGCAGTTCCTGATCCGACAGGGGGTCGACCCGGGTGACTTTCGATTCTGAGCGCGTCACCATACTCGGCAGCCTGCTGAACAACACCTGCGAGTGTCGTTCCCGGCACCGCCTGGGCATCTACAACGTTCACCGTGCAGCGCGGAGCGAGCCGCAATGACCATGCTCACCGGTGCACTGATTATCGCCGCTGTCCTTCTCGTCAGCGTCGCACTCCTGTACGTCGCCGTGACCCACTGGGGATGCGACTGGGGCGCCCGGCCGGCGGAGTGTGCGCGCGACCTACCCGGCGACGATTTCCTCGCCGACGGCCCGCCCACGCGCACGGTCATGACGCGCGCGATCTCGATCGCCGCTCCTCCCGAGACCGTCTGGCCGTGGCTGGCGCAGCTCGGTCGCGGCGCCGGCTGGTACAGCTACGATCTCCTCGATAATGGGCGACGTGTCTCCGCCCGGCACATCGTGTCCTGGATACCGGAGCCGGCGCTCGGTGACGCCTCACCGATCGGCTACCTGCGCCACATCGAACCCGGACGTTCGCTCGTATGGTGGATCCGCGGCGTCTCGTTCGCCGGCGCGGTCGCCCGCCTGGCCGTGGCCATCGTGGTGGAAGCCGAGGGCGGAGGTAGCCGCTTGATCATCCGCAACTCGGCCGACGCCGTCGGCAGCGCGGCGCGGCCGGCCCTGGCCGTGTTTCGGTTCGTCGATTCGATCATGGCGCAGCGGCAACTCCTCGGCATCCGCCGGCGCGCACAGGAGCACGGCACCCGGAACTCCGACCCCGATCAGCCGGAAACGGGCGCGCGCGACCAGTATCAACTCTACGAGACCGTCTACGCCTCCGGCGAAGCAGCGGGAGTTCGCGGCAAGGAAGGTGCTGCTCAGAGCCGCGAGCTCGCCATCGAAGACGGCGTGATCGCGCCGCCCGACCGTTGATCCGCAACTGACACCACCGGCGCCCGCTGCATGAAGATCGCCGCCGAGGAAACCAAGCCGAGTGGCTTGATCCCCTATTGAATCGTGAACCTCGCCGTCACATGCCCACCGCGTGTCGACAGCAGGTGTGCGGTGCCGCTCACCGACCCCTGATGATCCGCAGCGACGCGCACCTTGAACGTCACCTCCTTGCTCTCACCGGGCTGAATCCACCCGGCGCCGATCGTCTTGTCCCGGAACCGCGGGTCGACAATCGACACGACGGCGGCATCCCCGCGTGTCAACGAGGCGTCGTCGAACTCCAGCTCGACGGTATCCTCGCGGACGATCTTGACGAGTTGCGCCTGCCGCAGCGCCGACGGCAGCTTACCGACGTTCGCGAACCGTACGGTCACGTCGTAGATCTTGCCGGGGTCGTCCGGCTGCTCGACGCCGGGCGGGCTCTCGGGCGCGGTGCCAGGGACCACCGTCACCTCGTCGATCTCCAACTCCGGCAGGTGCTTCGCCAGGGCGAGGTTGAACAAGGCCTGTTTCTCAGCCCACTCCTCGAGCAAATACGGTGGCGGGTTTTGGGAGAAGAACTTGGGATGGAAGCCGCCGACCTCGACCTCCCCGAGTACCGGATGCATGGCCGGGGTCCAATCCTGGACCATCGTGCCGGGACCCCGGTTCTCGTTGTCATGCCACCACAGGGCATCGAGCCGGTCTTCCTCGCCGTCACCGTTGAGGTCCCCCATGCGACCGCCGTTCCACAGCTCGTCGCCGTACCAGATGGAGCCGTAGTACCAGTAGCCGAAGTCCGGACCGTGGCCGAACAGCGGCCGCGGCTGGCGGGGTTCCCCGGTGATCGGGTTCACGCGGCCGCCCCCCGTACCGTACTCGTAGTACACGTCGCCGGCGCGGCCGTAGCCGGTGATCTCCAGCCCGAGCTCGTCGAAATACTCGTAGTAAGCGAGGTCCTCGGGATACATGCGCTCCTCGCTCTTCGAGGTCGAGGGCGGCCTGAGGTGCATCGGCACGGTCGTGTCCATCGAGTTGGCGACCGAGACGTTGGGGTTCTCCAGCAGAAAAACCACGACCGCACGGGTTTCGGGCTCGCTGAGCGGGTACTCTCCCGCGCCTCCCTGGGTCCAACCCCGGCCTGTGCGCTCGCGCCCGGGCATCGGGCGCCAGTTCTCGACGTAGTTGCGGTGCAGATCGAGACCGCCGATGCCATCCTCGTCGGAGCGCCCGTCGCCGTCGTCATCGAAGCCCTCGCGTCCGACGCGCCAGATTCCTTGCTCTCCTTCGCGCGCTCGTCGCATCAACCGGCCGCCGGGGTCGCGCTCATCCAGCACCATGTCGGCGCTGCCGTCATCGGGCTTCCAGCGCATCTGGCGGATTACGCCATCACCGTCCAGGTCGTTGGCCGGGTCCTCGTCGAGCAGCCCATCGCCGTCGTTGTCGATCGGCCGCACCGAGCTGCGATTCGACTGCGCCGTGTGGTGGTAAAGATTCGAGCCGTCGGGGTTGTTCTGCGGCTTCAGGTAAATCGCCTTGGTATCGATCAGGTGGGTGATCTCCGGGTCGTTGCCGTAGCTCGTCAGCAGGTGCCGCATCAGCCAGAGAACCGATTCGCTGCTCGTGACCTCACCGCTGTGGCGGCCGCCCTCGAAAAACGCCGCCGGTTTGTCGGTCGCCGGCCCGGTGCTCTTGTTGGTGATCGTCACCTGGAGAATCGGGTGGCCGCCGAAGCTCCGCGCCACCTCGTACACCTCGAAGATCTCCGGGTACTGCCGCTCCCAGCGCCGCAACCACTCGTACATCACGTCGACCGTGTGAAATCTGTCGAACGTCAGCTCGCTGCCGGCCTCGTATTCGACTTCCGGGTGTCGCGCAGCAGCAAAGAAGCTCGCCCCGTGCCGCTCTCCGGCGACGACGTGGTAGTCACGGTCGAGCTGCGCAGCCTGCGGGCCGGCCAGTGTCGTGCCGGAGGCGCCGACCACGAGCGCCGCGGCACAGGAGGACAGAAGAAGAAGGGAGCGGATGCGCATCGGCTTCTCTCCGGTAGAACGTATGCCAGGTAGCGGGGCGATCTCAAAAAAAAGAATATGTCGTTATCCGATTTTCGCCAAGTGGGGCGGGTTGGGCGAATCGCGCCGCGGAGGGGTCGACGGGGTGAGGGGAACGTCGATGCTGCCCTTCGCGAGATGGTGCGCGACGGGGATTTGTGGCTCAGGACGCTAGCTCGAGGAGCCTGCGGCTCGATGCGGAATGGAGCGGGCAACCAACGCCAGCCCCCCGGCCAGGTTCAGCTCCTCCATGACGAGGTAGACGGGGATCGTCTCCAGCAGATCTCGCTGCTCGTGGTTGGCGAGGAACTCGCGCACCAGGGGCGCACTTTCGATGAAGCGCCGGTTCCTGTGCGTCGAGCCTCCGGCGATGAAGACGCCGCCGCGGGCCACGTAAGCGAGCGCCAGCGTTTGCGCGAATCGACCCACGCACCGGTAGTAGATTTCCAAGGCTCGGCTGCTGCGGGGGTCGCTGCCGGCGACCGCCGCCTCGGCGATGGCGGCGGCGGCGTTCCGGCCGCGTGAGAGATCCCGGCCGGCCACGGGTGCCTCGGCGTTCAACTGGCGGTAGATGTTCACCAGACCGGGTCCGGAGACGAAGTTCTCCCAGCTTGGCGTGGCGCCGCTCAGGTCGCCCCGGAGCTTCTCGATCATCCTGCCGTGCTCGGGATCGAGCGGCGCGACGGGAATATGTCCCCCCTCCGACGCCGCCGGCAAGTAACCCGCTTCGCCTTCGATATCTTGCCGCCGCACGATCCCGGCGCAGCCGAGACCGGTGCCCGGCAACAGAAGGACCATGCTGCCGGCGCCGGGCGCAGCCGTCGATTCCGTGAGGTGAAGCGGACAGAACGCGCCGGAGTGGACCCCGTCGGCGCACAGAAGGCGAACCAGCCCGTAGGCACCGGCCTCCGCGTCGTTGACCATGACGGTGCCGGGGACGGGCAGCCCCCAGGCCGCCAGGTCGTCGATCGTCACGCGGTCCTGTGCGGGCCAGTTGGTCATCTGCACGGAGCCGTCAGCGATCGGCCCCGCGAATGCGACGGCCACCCCGACCGGCAGATCGCCGGCAAAGCGCCCTACGACACCGCGGATGAAGGTCTCCAGCTCGGACTTCGAGCGCACGGGCGTCGAGATCGAAGTCGGGAGCTGCGGGTGCTGCTCGAGTTGCCGGTCCGCGAGTTGCGCGGCCGCTGCCCGGCAGTTGCTGCCGCCGACATCGAAGGCCAGTAGTGTCGTAGTGCATCCGGTGTTGCGCGACATCCGTGAGAGTGTCGACGATCAGACGAAGCGGAGCAAGGTGTAGACTTTTTCGATCACGCGCGCCGGCGCGCGTAAAACGATCGGGCGGAGGAGGGGTCATGCGGACGTTCCGATTCCTGGGCTTTGTGGTCGTCATGGTGCTGATCGGAGCGGGTCTTTCTGCCGAGCCACGAGGCGG
>CBDUAS010000065.1:0-10495 GCA_965365185.1 uncultured bacterium
CTCTTCCAGATCCGGCTCGGTGACCTCGCGGATGGCCACGGCAATCACGTGCCGCCCGGCCGCGCGCGCTTCCGCCGCGGCAACGGCAGGCATTTGTGTGCTGCCGGCGATCAACGCCAGCGGCTCACTTGACGATGCCGTGCTCACTGTTGCGAACGAACTCGACCAGCGTGGTGATTTCCGGAGCGTCGAATGACTCGCTCGCGATCGCCTCGAGGGCCTGGGTGGTGTTGAGGTTGCTGCGGAAAAGCAGGCGGAAGGCCCGTTTCAGCTCCGCCAGCGTGTCGGTTTCGAAGCCCCGACGCTTGAGGCCGACGGTGTTGAGGCCGAAGACCTGGCAGTGGTTACCCTGGACGGTGCAGTACGGCACGACGTCCTTGGTGACGCCGGAGTACGCCGCCACGAAAGCATGCTGGCCGATGCGGCGAAACTGTTCGACGCCGGAGAAAGCTCCTACGTTGACCCAATCCTCGATGACGACGTGTCCCGCGAGGGTCGCCGCGTTTCCGAAGATGACGTGATCGCCGATGATGCAGTCGTGGGCGATGTGGCAATACGCCATGAAGAGATTGTCCGAGCCGACCCGGGTCACGCCGCCACCACCCTCCGTGCCGGTGTTGGCGGTGACGAACTCGCGGAAGACATTGCGGTCGCCGGCCTCCAGGTATGAGACCTCACCGTGGTATTTCAGGTCTTGCGGGATTGTCCCCACGCACGCATGCGGGAAGACCTCACACTCGGCCCCGAGCGTCGTGTGACCCTCGATCACCGCGTGGGCGCCGATCTTCGTTCCCGGCCCGAGCGATACGTGGCGCCCGACCGTCGCATAGGGTCCGATGATGACGCCGTCGGCCAGCTTCGCTCCGTCTTCGATAACGGCGGTCGGGTGGCACTCCCATCGTCCTTCGGCTGCTACGGCTCGGCTCATGTTCGGGCCCACGTCAGGCGTCCTTTCGGCGCGGTCATTGCTCGCCCACCTCCGGAACTTGCACCAGCACCGAGAACAGCGTTGCTTCCGCCGCCAGTTCCCCGTCTACGGTGGCCCGCGCCAGAACCTGGCAGCTCTTCGAGCGCACGCGCAAGACCTCGACTTCACAGAGAAGCTGGTCCCCGGGGACAACCGGCCGGCGGAAACGTACCTTGTCGGCACCGGCAAAGTATACGAAGCGGCCGTTCATGTCGTCCTCTTCGTGCAAAAACAGGACTGCAGCCACCTGACCCATCGCTTCGAGGATGAGCACGCCCGGCATCACCGGATTGCCGGGAAAGTGCCCCTGGAAGAAGGGCTCGTTCATGGTGACGTTCTTGATTCCGACAATGCGCTTGCGCGGCTCCATCTCGAGGATCCGGTCGACGAGGAGGAACGGATAGCGGTGCGGAAGTATGTCGAGGATTCGTCGTATGTCTACGCTCACTCTGTGTTCCTTCGGCTCTTTCGCACGATCGATTCCAACCGGCGCAAACGACGCAACACGTCCGGGAGTGCCTTGACGGCGGCCATCGCCCGCCGCCAGCGCGCCACCTCCATTTGCGGGTAGCCGGCGACGACCTCGCCGGCCGCCACGGAGCCGGTCACTCCGCTTCCGCCGGCGATCATCACCCCATCGCCGATCTTGATGTGTCCCCGCACGCCCGCCTGCCCGCCGATCATCACACCCGAGCCGATGATCGCCGAGCCGCCGAGACCCACCTGCCCACACAGGATGCTGTCCGGTCCAACGACGCAATTGTGGCCGATCTGGACCAGGTTGTCGATCTTCGTGCCGCGTTCGACCCGCGTCACCCCGAGGGCGCCGCGATCGATACATGCGTTGGCGCCGATCTCCACATCGTCGCCGATCTCAACGCCGCCGACCTGCGGGATCTTGAGATGACGTCCGCCCTCGGTCGCGTAGCCGAAGCCGTCGGCCCCCAGCACGACGCCTGCGTGGACGATGACCCGGTCGCCCAGCGTCACCGAGGGGTACACCGTCACGTTCGGGTACAGGCAGGCGTCCCTGCCGACACGCGTGCCGTCGGCGAGCACACACCCCGCGCCGACGCGACTGTGAGCGCCGATGACGCAGTTTTCGCCGATAACCGCACGTGGCCCGACCGAAACCCCCTCGCCGAGAGCCGCCGACGCGGCGATGCTGGCACTGGGGTGGATGGTCTCCGCCGCCGCCGACTCGGGAACGAAGTGGCTGACGGCTGTCGCCACGGCGAGGTAAGGATTGTCGACGCGCATCAGCGCCAGGTCGCTGCGGGTGCCCTCGGGGACCGTGAAATCACGTCCGACGATGACCGCCGCGGCCGCCGTGCCGGCCACCAGCGCGCGGTATTCCGTCAGCGCGCAGAAGCTGAGCTCGTCCGCCTCCGCATCCTGCAACCCAGCGACGCCCCGAACGGCGACGGTCTCGTCGCCTTCGAGCGTGGCTCCCAGCAGCCGGGCCAGCTCGCCCAGCGTAGTCGGCTCCCCCGCCGCGGACGCGTCAGAACGTGGTGCCAATCGCGAACTCGAAAGACGAACCTTCCTCGCCGAACTGCGGCAGAGGATCGAAGTTGTAGGCCCAGAAGAACCGAAACGGAACGTTGAAGACCGGCATGAATACGCGGAATTCCACACCGGCTGTCTTGCGCAGCTCGTCGAGCGGCAAGGAAAACGTGTCGTCCCACGCCGCGCCACCGTCGGTGAAGACGGCGATCCGCACCGGGTTGGCGAGCTGGAAGATGTATTCCACGTTGTATTGCAGCGCCCGGGTGCCGCCGATCAGGTTGCCGAACTGATCCACCGGGCTGATGGCGCGGAGCTGCGTGCCGCGCACGGAGTTGCTGCCGCCGAGGAAGAAACGCTCGAAGATCGGCACGATCTCGAGGTCGCCGAACGGCTCGACGGCGCGCAAATCGATGTTGAAGGCAAAGATCTGCGACACCTCGGCGCCGACGCCGCGCCCCTCGAATTTCGTCGGGATGTACCAGGTGGTGGTGAAGCCCGCCTTCCAGAAGTCGAGCGAGCCTCCCAACGGCCCACCGGCCAGCTCCAACGACCCGGTGTGACGGCGGCCCGTCGAAGGATTGAACGGATTGTTGATCGTGTTGAAGATGAGGTTCGGCCGAATGCTGCTCGTGGTGCGCTGTCCCTCGACGAGGAAGAGCGACCGGAAGAGCGGATCGGACAGGCCGAAGAACGAATTGCTCAGGTCACCGATGTCGATGAACGTGTAGTTGTACTCCAGAAAGAGGGTCGTGAACTCGGCACGATCGAGCGGGAAGCCGACCCGCGTGGAGATACCGTTGCTTTCCTGCTTGAAGTCGATGAAGTCGAGATTCGAGCGAAACAGGTCGAAGCCGAAACGGATGCTCTTGTCGAACAAGTAGGGCTGCAAGAACGACAACCGTGCGCTCGTCGTACGACCGCCGAACTGGCCGCTGAACGAGAACGTCTGGCCGCGCCCGAACAGGTTCCGGGTGGCGTACCCGAGCTGCACGAAAGCCCCCTCCAGGGCGGAGACGCCGCCGCCGAAGCTGACCTGGTTGCGCCCCACCTCCGAGACCTTCAGCTTGATGTCCACTTCGCCTGTCTGTTGCGGCTCGCCGGCCGGGGGCTGCGTCGGATCGAACGCCTCCCCTGCCTGCAATCCGAACCCTCCCGGATCCTCGACGATCGTGACCTCTTCCTCGATATTGTCGAAGTAACCGAGCTGCTGGATCTTGAACTTGCTCGCATCGAGACGACCTTGGCTCCACAGATCGTTCTCGTTGAGGCGCAGATTGCGACGCATGACGTAGTCACGCGTGTTGGTGTTGCCTTCGAACTCGATGCGGCGGACGGTGTACAGGGCGTTCTCGTTGATGACCCAACGGATATCGGCAATCCCTGTATCCGGGTCCGTGTCTGGAACCGGTGTCACCTGGATCTGAAAGTAGCCGACGTTGCTGTAGATGTTCTCGATCGCCTTCTGCGCGTCGAACAGGCCCTTGACGTCGACCAGCTCCCCGGACTCGAACGGCACCAGCGAGGCGAGCTGCTGGTCGGTGAAGCGGGTGTTGCCCTCGACGAGAACATCTCCCAGCCGATACTGCGGCCCCTCGTTGATCGGGATCGTCAGGTACAGGCGGCGGGTGTCGCCGAACGGCCAGGTGCGATCGATGTCGTAGACGCCCACCTCGGGCTCACCGATGGCGATGTCCAGATAGCCCAGGCGGCGGTACTCGTTCTGGATATTGAAGTTGTCGAACTCGAAACCGGCCGGCGAATAGCGATCGTTCTTGGTGAGGAACGAGAACAGCCAGTGCTCGCCGGTCTTCTTCGCCAGCCAGCGGAGCTCCTTCTGCGTGAACTGCTCGGCGCCGTCGAAGTAGACGTGCTCGATGCGCACGGTATCGCCCTCGACCACGTCGTAGACGGCATCGACGCCGCTACCCTGCTGTGCCGGCTGCTCCGCGTAGTCCACCTGAACGAACTGCAATCCCTCGTCGCCCTGCAGCATGGTCGTGAGGACCTCGGCGGCGCGCTGCATCTGCTGCCTGTCGATGGGCTGGTCCAGGGTGATCGGCATCTCCAGCAGCTCCATGCGCTCCGTGAGGGCGTCGGCGTCTCCCTTTTCCGTGCCAGTGATGCGGATCGCGCGCAGGATCGGCCGCTCCACCACCTGGATGACGACTTCGACCCCACCCTCGACGCGCTGCCAGGACATTTGGATGTCGTCGAAGAAGTCCGAGTTCAGCAGGGTGCGAAAGTCGTTTGACGCCGTGGCCCAGTCGAACGGAACCCCGGGGCGCATCTGTAGGAAGAACGTCACCGTCTCGTCTTCGTAGGCCTCGTTTCCCTCGACGCGCACGGCAACGATGTTCTCCCCTTGCGGCTCCTGCGCGGTGGCCCCGAGCTGCAGGCGGGCACGGAAAAGGCCTGGATACAGGCTCCAATAGACGCTGGAGGGAGCCGCTGCCGCGGCGGGCTCCAAGGCGATGGCCGCGGCGGGCTCCACGGTTGCCGTCCCGACCACGCCGGCGGGCTCGACGCCGGTGGCAGAGACGGCAAAAGCAGCGTGAGCCGGCGCCCAGAGGACGAGGAAAGCGACGAGACCGGCGTACAGACGTCGACGTGATGCGGCCAAATCGGAACGTGTGCGTGTAGACATCGGAGTCGTCAGGGGGATTGGACGGGAGCGCCCGGACGCGGAAATACTAGCGCAACGAGCTGGCGTTTGCCCGGCGCCCGCGGCGCGGTTACTTCGCCACCGGATGCTCTTCTTCCTCCGGCTTGCCGAGGTGGAAGCTGAGGTCGTCGTCGGCAACCGTCACCTCGACCCGGTCCCCCGAGCCGATGTTGCCGCGGATCAGCTCTTCGGCAAGCTTGTCTTCGATGTGCTTCTGGATCGCCCGACGAAGCGGACGGGCACCGTAGCTTCGATCGCCGCACGTCTGGTCGATCATCCACTGGTACGCCGAATCGTCGAGCGCCACCTGGATGTTCTTGGCGGCGAGGTTGACGTTCACCTCACCCACCATCAAGCGAATGATCTTCACCAGGTGCTCGTCGTCCAGGGCGTGGAAGACGATGATCTCGTCGAGCCGGTTGAGGAACTCCGGGTTGAACGTGCGCTTGACCTCCTCGAGGACCCGGTCGCGCATCTCCTGATACGAGGCCTCCTCGTCGTCGGTGCGGAATCCGAGGCCGCCGCGCCGCTGGATGTACCGGGCACCTACGTTCGAGGTCATGATGACAATGCAGTTCTTGAAGTCGACCTTGTTGCCGAGGGCATCGGTGAGGTGCCCCTCCTCGTAGACCTGCAGCAAGATATTGAAGATCGACGGGTGGGCCTTCTCGATCTCGTCGAGCAGCACGACGCTGTAGGGCTTGCGCTTGACCCGGTCGGTAAGCTGCCCGCCCTCCTCGTGGCCCACATAGCCCGGCGGCGAGCCGATGAGCTTCGAGACCGAGTGCTTCTCCATGTACTCGGACATGTCGAAGCGCAGCATGGCGTTCTCGTCGCCGAAAAGGAAGCTGGCCAGTGTGCGCGCCACCTCGGTCTTGCCGACGCCCGTGGGGCCGAGGAACAGAAACGAGCCCATCGGGCGCTTCGGGTCCTTGAGCCCGGCGCGTGATCGGCGGATGGCGCGGGCCACGACTTCGACGGCCTGCTCCTGCGCCACGATGCGCTTGTGCAGCTCTTCTTCCATGTTGACGAGCTTGTCGAGCTCTTCTTCCTGGATCGAGCTGATGGGAATCCCCGTCCAGTTGGACACAACGCGCTCGACGTCGTCCTTGGAAACCACGGGAGGCTCGGATTCGTTTTCCTCGTTGGCCAGCCGCGCCCGCAGCGTTTCCAGTCGCTCGCGCTCCTGCTGCTCCTGGTCGCGATAGTAGGCCGCCTTCTCGAATTCCTTCTCGTTGATCGCCCCGTCGACCTGCTCGGCGATCGTCTGCAAGCGGGCCTCGATTTCCTGGAGCTGTGCGGGGGCCGCTGCCGCCGCCAGCTTCACCCGGGCGCCGGCCTCGTCGAGAACGTCGATGGCCTTGTCGGGCAGGAACCGGTCGCTGATATAGCGGTTGGACTGGTATACGGACGTCGCGATCGCGTCGTCGTCATAGACCACGCCGTGATACTGCTCGTACCGATCGCGGATGCCGTGGATGATGCGCAGCGTCTCGTCCTCGGTCGGCGGGCTGATCTTCACGCCCTGGAAGCGACGCGCCAGCGCTCGATCCTTCTCGATGTGCTTGCGGTGCTCCTTCGGCGTGGTGGCGCCGATGCACTGCAGCTCGCCGCGCGACAGGGCGGGCTTGAGAATCCCGGCCGCATCGAGCGAGCCTTCGGCCGAGCCCGCGCCGACGAGCGTATGAAGCTCGTCGATGAAGATCAGGATGTCTTTGTTGTCGACGAGCTCCTTCATGATGCTCTTGAGGCGCTCTTCGAACTGGCCGCGGTACTTGGTGCCGGCGACGACCGAGGATATGTCGAGTGCCAGGATGCGCTTGTCGTACAGGAACCGGGGCACGTCGCCGGTGACGATCTTGCGCGCCAGGCCCTCGACGATCGCGGTCTTGCCGACACCGGGTTCGCCGATCAGCACCGGGTTGTTCTTCGTACGCCGGCAGAGGATCTGAATGGCCCGCTCCAGCTCCTGCTCGCGGCCGATGAGTGGGTCGAGAAGGTCCTTGGCTGCAAGGGCCGTGAGATCGCGGGAAAACTCGGACAAGAACGGCGTGTCCTTCTTCTTCTCGTTGAGGTTCTTCTCCTTCAGCAGGTAGAGAAGATCCTCGCGGGCAGTGGTCAGCCGCATGCCCTTTTCCAGCAGGATGCGCGAGGCCAGCGACTTCTTCTCCCGCAACAAGCCGAGCAGAATATGCTCCGTACCGATGTACTTGTGGAACATCTTCTCGGCTTCCTCGGCCGCGTAGGCGAGGACGCGCTTGGACTCCACCGACAGCGGGATCTCGACGGAGGTGGAGATCTTCTCGCGAACGCGGGTCCGCGCCTCGATCTCACCGCGAATGTCCTCCGGCTCGATCTTCGCCCGGCCGAGAAGCTGGCCCGTGAGCCCGTTGTTCTCACGGATCAGTCCCAGCAGCAGATGTTCGGTCTCGATTGTGCGCGAGCCGAGCTGGCTGGCCTCGTAGCGCGCAAAGAAGATGACCCGTCGTGCCCGTTCCGTGTAGCGCTCAAACATTGCTTCGTCGGCCAGGGCTTGTACCGCCCAATCGACGGCTCCTGTGGGCGCGCGCCCCTAGCGTTTGCGCGAGCCACCCGCGACGCCTCGGGAGCCGCCGCACGTTTCGAGTATAGCGGACCGTCTCTCGCCGCAACAAGACAAGGGAAAACGCGTTCCAGGGCACGGATTGACGGGTCCTCCCGCCTCGCGGGGCTCCCCACTCCGGTCGCGCGACGTGCTGCCCGTTGCCGTCTCGGAACGCCAGCGCGGCTATGGGGCCGAGGCTCCCCCGACGTCCTGACGGGATTCGAGATGCCCGCGCGCCTGCATGTACAGGACGCGGTCGAAACCCTCCACCAGGGCCGCGTTGTGGGTCGCCATGACGATCGCGGCGCCGTGCTCGTGCTGCAAGCGGGCGAAAACCTCCATGACCCGCAGTCCGGTCTCGACGTCGAGGTTTCCGGTGGGCTCGTCCGCGAGCACCAGGCTGGGCCGGCGCACCAGCGCCCGAGCAATGGCCACGCGTTGCCGCTCGCCGCCGGAGAGCTGCGACGGATAGTGATGGCCGCGGGCTTCGAGGCCGACCTGCGCCAGCAATTCCACCGCCCGTTCACGCACCTCCCGCGTCTCGCGACCGACGAGCAACGGCATCATGACGTTCTCCAACGCGGTGAATTCCGGCAACAGCTGGAAGAACTGGAAGACGAAGCCCACCTCGCGGTTGCGGTACGCGGCAAGTTGGCGCTCGTTCATCCTTGCCAGGTCGACGCCGCGGAACGCGATGGAGCCGGAGTCCGGGTGGTCCAGGCCGCCGAGCAGGTGCAGCAACGTGCTCTTGCCGATGCCGCTGGCGCCGAGAACCGCGATGCGCTCGCCGGCGCGAATTTCCAGTTCCGTGCCGTCCAGCACGTGCAGGGTCTCGTCGCCGGAGGGGTACGATTTCCTCAGCTCCCGCGCCGCGATGACGGGCGCTTGCGGCCCCGCCTCCCGCCCGCCGGTATCGGTTGCCGCCGCCGTCTGCGGGTCCGGCACCTCGACCCGGAGCTCCTCACTCATACCGGAGAGCCTCGACCGGGTCCAGTCTGCTGGCGCGCCAGGCCGGATACAGGGTGGCGAGAAACGACACGAAGACCGCCATCAAGGCGACCACGGCGAAATCCACCGGGCGGACGACGAAGGGCACGTGCGACAGGTAGTACACCGACTCCTCCAAGGAGATGAGCTGGTAACGATCCGCTACCAGCGACGCGCCGATGCCCAGCGTCAAACCGGTGAAGGTGCCCATCAGCCCGATGAACAGCCCCTGGAAGATGAACGTGTACAAGATCCCACGGCGCGTGGCGCCCATCGACAGGAGGATGCCGATGTCGCGGTTCTTCTCCATCACCATGAGCACTAGGGTGGCGACGATATTGAGCGCGGCAACGAACACGATGAGGCTGATGGTGACGAACATGGCCAGGCGCTCGAGCTGCAGCGCCGAGAAGAACGCGGAGTTCATGCGCTTCCAGTCGGTCATGACGAAGTTGTTGTCGAGCGCCGTCCCGATGCGCTCCATCACCGCGTCGGTCTCGTAGATGTCCTCCACCCTTGCCTCGACGAACGTGGCCACATCCGAGCCGCCGTCGGGCCCGGCATCGCGGTAGAACATCTCCTGGGCGGTGCGCAGGTCGACCAGGGCCCAGTTGTTGTCGTACTCGTACATGCCGGCCTCGAAGATGCCGACAACGCGCAAGCTCTTCTGGCGCATCCAGCCGGCGCCCAGCGGCGTGAGGATGTTCTGGTCGTAGACGGTGACGTTCATCTGGTCGCCGACGCGCAGCAGCAGCGCGGTGGCCATGTCGCGGCCGATCAGGACGCCATCGTCCTCGCCGTCGACGCGCAGATCGGCGGCGCTCCCCTCGACGACGCGGTCGATGAGATCGGTGGTTGCAGTCTCCGGGTCGACTCCCTTGAAGGGGGCGAACGACTGTCTGTAGCTGGTGTTGATCGCCGCCGGCCGGAGCACGACCGCCGATGCGTTGCGGACGCCCGACACGCCACTGACAGTCGCGACCACGTCATCGTAATCGGCCATCGGCGCCTCTCCCGGTCCCCAGATGACGATGTGCGCGTTGGCGCCGATGATCTTCGCCTGGATGTCCTGCTGGAACCCGGTGAGCAGCGCCAGGGCAATGACCAGGGCGGCCACGCCGACGGCGATTCCCAGCACGGAAACAAACGAGACGATGGAGGTGAACGCCTGCTTGCGTCTTGCCTTGAGGTACCGCAGCGCCAGGAACAGCTCGTATCTCTTCTTGCTCATGCTGACACGTTACTCGATTCGGCGGGCGTGCAGGCTGCCGGACGGCGACTCCTCAGTCGTCGTCCTTGGGTTTCAGCAGGGGAAACAGAATCACGTCGCGGATCGACGGGGAGTCGGTGAGCAGCATCATGAGGCGGTCGATGCCGATGCCGAAACCGGCTGCCGGCGGCATGCCGTGCTCGAGCGCACAGATGTAGTCCTCATCGACCCGCTGCTCGGACAGCTCCGCGGCGCGGGCGCGGCTCATTTCTTCCATGCGGGCACGTTGCTCGCGCGGGTCGTTGAGCTCGGAGTAGCCGTTGCCGGTTTCCAGCCCTCCCCAGAATATCTCGAAGCGCTCCACCAGGCCGTCGTCGTCCGGCGATGCCTTGGCGAAAGGCGAGACGTCGCGCGGGAAGTGGGTGATGAAGGTCGGTGAAATCAGTTGCGGCTGCACGAATCTTCCCAGCGCGGCGTCCCACATGTATCCGAGGCTGAGATCCGCAGCGGGGACCTCCCGCTCCTGCAGCCACGACCGCAGCGCCTCCTCGTCGTGGAGGTGATCCCGCGGCACAC
>CBDUAS010000066.1:0-10432 GCA_965365185.1 uncultured bacterium
AAATACTTCCGCCACTCGGTCTACAACCACCGGGACGTTCTCGGCCCGCTGCAGGGCCGTCTCGAACTGGCCCTCCAGGGTCATATCCACATGCGCGAGGTGCTCAAGTACCAGACGCAGATCGGCGAGCAGCGACTGATCCCCGCCGCCGCCGTCGTCGGCCCGTCAGCCGGCAGCACGAATACCTACGGGCCACGATCGGGGATCACGTTGCACCGCGTGGTCGACGGGCGTATCGACGACGGGACGTTCTTGCCGCTCGACGCAGAGCGCACTCCAGTCCCTTGAGAAGCCGCCCAGCTCAAGGCCACCGCGCCCCGTCCGGCTTGTAGGGTCCGCCGTATTCCGCCTGCAGCTCGTCGGTGCGTCTCCTCAGCTCCGTCAGGATCTCGAAGTAGTCGGGGTCACCGGCCAGGTTCTTGGTCTCCATGGGATCCGCGACAAGGTCGTACAGCTCCTCGTACACGGGATCTTGCTCGAAGTATCGGGCGTACTTGTAGCGCTCGCCGCGAACGCCCTCGTGCTTGGGAATCTCCGGGTTCTCGAAGAGATGCTCGACGAAGAAGTCGTTTCTCCACGCCGCCGGCGCCGCGCCTTCCAGAACCGGCACGAGGCTCGCGCCCTGCATGGCGCTCGGGACTTCCAGGCCGGCCAGGTCGAGCAAGGTCGGCGCGATATCGATGTTGAGGACGGGCAGCGATGGAACCGCCCCGCGCGACTCCTGCTCGACACGTGGATCGAAAACGATCAGCGGCACGCGGATCGAAAGCTCGTAGGGAAGCCATTTTCCCGCGTAACCCCGCTCGCCCAGGAAGTATCCGTTGTCACCCATCAAGATCACGACGGTATGGGACGCGAGATCGAGCGCATCGAGCTCACCCAGAACGCGGCCGATGGCGGCGTCCACACCGCTGATCATCCGCAGGTATCCCCGCGTCATGCGCTGCGCCTTCTCCGGCGTATCGAAACGCCAGTACCAGCGGACTCTGTTCAGCGAGGCCTCCTGCAAGAATTCCGGCAGGGCTTCGAAGAACGCCGGCTCGGAAAGCGGCGGATCAGGTATGGCCACGTCCGCGTACTTGCCGTCCATGGCCTGGGGCCAGATGTACTGCCGTTCGTCGCCGTCCTCGGCGTGCGGCGCGTTGAAGCTCAGGGTCAACGCAAACGGACGACTTTGATCCGCGGCTCCGAGAAACTCGATGGCTCGGTCCGCGGTGATGTCCGTGAGATGCCGCGTCGACCCGTCCTCTTGTTGCCTCATGTAGGGCGCCGCGAACGGCACGTAGGTATCGAACATCTCGTCGGTCGCGCCCTCCCCTACCCGCACACCGAATTTCCCGACGAAGCCCGTACGATAGCCCGCCCCACGCAGCAGGACGGGATAGCTGAGATCAACGAATCGCTGAGCGAGTGGTGGCGTGCGGAAGGGGTATCGATGGGTGCGTGCGCCCAGCCCCGTGAACAGGCTGGCTCGGCTGGCGGCGCAGATCGGCGTCGTCACGAAGGCGTTTTCGAAGCGGACGCCCTCGGTAGCCAGCCGATCCATGTTCGGCGTCTCGAGAAACGGGTGCACGGCACCCAGCATGTCGAAGCGCTGGTCGTCCGTGACGATGAACAGCAGGTTGGGCCGCTCGGCGAGCGTGGCTGATCGCCCGGGCGCTACCGTAGGCCCCTCCGCGCCCGGGGGGCCTTGCACGTCACAGCCGACCGTCAGCAGGGCGACTACGAGGAAGGCGCTTCTTCTCATGGCGCCCATTATTGCGCCCTGCAGAGCCGCGGTCCAAATGCTCTGCTCTCGTCGAGTACCCGAGAGCCTTGCCTCCTAAGGCCTTCAGTCGACGGTGCAGGTGCCGATGAAATCACCGTGCAGGATGAGGTGCATCGGCAGCGCACGGATGTCGATGGTCAAGTCGTTGCCTTTGTGGCAAATGGTGATGGGCCAGTGCCCCCCGGGGAACGCCTGTGCCTGCGAAACGAGGTTGGAGGCCGGTGCGACGATCAGTGCCGCCGCGATCACCACGACGATGAACAGTTGCTTCTTGGACAGTGACATCACCATCCTCCCCAACAAGTTGGTCCCCGCCCTTGAAGTAGAATCGATTGCAGTTTCGTTGTCGGTATCCGCGTGGAACAACGGTCGGGACCCGAAAGACGATGCCCGGCAATTCGTGGAATCCCGCAACGACGGCTTGATTGGGACGGGACCCGCGTTCGGCGAAGTCTACGACCTCTACTCCGACGCCGAGGCGATCTACTTTGCGGATCGGCAGATTGTTGGCGACGACGGCCGCGAGCATGTTCTGCGGCGCTCGCCCCTCGAGGCGCCCTTTCGGAATGATGTGTTTGGCCGTCTCGCTGTGCGCTTGCTCCGGGCCCGTCGAATTTGCCGATTGGACAATCCCTGTACCCGAGGGCACGAGGATCATCGAGCGCCCGGCGGTGCCGCCGGAGGAGCGGGCCGGACGTATCGAGTTGACCGAGGACCTTCGGCTTGGCGCCGACGGGAGTGACCCGTCGCAGGCTTTCTACCGGCCCCGCGACGTCGACGCGGATGCCGAAGGCAACATCTACGTTCTCGACGCGGGGAACCACCGCGTGCAGGTATACGACGCACAGGGTGGGTTCCTCCGTTCGCTCGGCCGCGAGGGGCAGGGCCCGGCGGAGTTCCAGCGCCCGCGCAACCTCGTGATCGCCGGCGATTACTTGATCGTCAAGAACCTCGCCGAGATGAGCATCTGGAGGTTGAACGGTGAACACGAGGCCGACTACCGGCTCGTCGACTGGTTCTCGACCGCGATCGGCAGGGACGATGGCTCGTTGGTGGCAGACCACCTCCCCGCGATCGCCACCTCCGATCCGAACATCTCGATCTCCGCCTTCACGCCCCTCAGCCGGGAGCAGGTCAGGTATCTGGAGTTGCCTCTCGAGCCGGGCGCGCGCCCGGCTCCGGTGTTCGGCGCTTCCCGCGACGGCATGGTCTACGTGACCGAGTTGACCGAATACCAGGTCGTCGCGTTGACGAGCGACGCGGAGGCGTCGTGGGCGCTCCGCGTCGCCTGGCCGCGGCTCCGCCCCGACGAGATCGCCACGCTCGGGGACAACCCGTTGGAGCTTCCCGAACAGCAGATGCCGGCTCTTTCGCGTCTGGCGGTCGACGGCCACGGTCATCTGTACGTTTACCCGTATCACGCCTCCAACGGGGCCACGCTGCGACCGGTGGATGTCTACTCGCCCTCTGGTGAGCGTCTTTTCTCCGGGATGATCCCCGACATTCGCTGGGTGAAGGCACGGGACGACCACGTGTACATCCCGGCCTTCGACACGCGCAGCAGCGAGCACCACGTCGTGCGGTATCGGCTCGTGGAGCCGTTTTGAGGGACATGGCCGGCTGTACGGTTGCGTCCCTTTGACCAACAGCCAGAACTCGGCGGACGTTCGAGATCATCGCGGGGTGCGAGAACGAGGTCTGTCATCCGTGGGTACTTGAGATCCGGCCGCTCACAAGCGAGTCTCGTCTCCGAGACGCGGCGACATTCGACCCATCTGATTCCGAGGGAGGCTCCTGTGCTCGACTCTGTGCTGTCGTTGAAAAGATCTCTTCCGCTGCTGGTTCTCCTCGCCGGCGTGACGCTTGCCTGCGGCAGCGCGCCGGACGGTGAAGCGACCAACTCCGAGCCGGAGGCGAATACCGCTTCGGCCGAGGCGAAGGTCGCCCCGATCGCGCAGCAGGGAGGCGCCGATGTGAGCTGCGAGATGGCGTTCACCATGAAAGGTTGGTCCGCGATCTTCTCGAAGTCGGAAGGTGAAGGCGTCATCACCTGCGACAACGGGCAAACCGCAGACGTGAAGCTCTCCGTAACCGGCGGCGGCTTGACGTTCGGGAAAACCGAGATCGACGAGGGCAAGGGTACGTTCTCGAGCGTCAAGGACATCTCGGAAGTTTTCGGGGCGTATGCTCAGGCCGAGGCCTCGGCCGGCGCCGTCGACGAGACAAGGACCGCCCAGGCCCTGACAAAAGGCGAGGTCTCGCTCGCCATCACGGCCGAAGGGCGTGGCTGGACCCTCGGCGTGTCGGGCGCGAAGTTCACGATCGAACGCGTTGAAGGCTGAGGGGATCGAGACGCGTTCGGCGTCGAAGCGTTCCTTCACCGCCTCGATGATTGCCAGACGCCCCGGCGCAGCGGTATTTAATCGGATACGTAGGTCTGATATCTGGTAGAATTCGGGCGTATGGCGTTGAACGCGCGCAAACGTCGTGCGCTTCTCGGCCATCAGCGCCTCGCAAAGAGTTGGCCGTCGATTCAACGAGAAGAGAGTGACGCATGGACTACCGGCTGGCACTTGTTGGCTTCGGGAACGTCGGTGTCGGCCTCGCCCAGATCCTCGCGGATCGGGGCGACGCGATCGCCGAGCAGTTCGGGGCTCGCTTTCGCATCGTCGCGATATCGGACCTGATCCGCGGCAGCATCTACGACCCTGACGGCCTCGACCCGGCGTCGTTGCTGGCAGCCGTCGAGAAGGACGGCAACCTGGAGGCGGTCGACGCGCCCGAGCGCGGCTGGGACGCGCTGCAGACGATCTCGGACAGCAACGCCGACATCGTTCTCGAGCTCACCTACACCGACCTCGAGACCGGCGAGCCCGCCTTCACGCACATCAAAACGGCACTCGAGAGCGGCAAGCACGTCGTCACCACCAACAAGGGGCCCACGGCGCTGCGCTTTCCCGAGCTCACGGCGCTGGCCGCAGAAAAGGGCGTCGAGATCGGCGTCGAGGGGACGGTCATGAGCGGTACGCCGACCGTCCATCTGGGGATGGAGTACGTGGCCGCCGCGGGCGTGCGTTGCATCGAGGGCATCCTCAACGGCACCACGAACTACATCCTGACGAAGATGGAGGAGGGCGCCGACTACGCCGCGGCTCTTGCCGACGCCCAGGAGCTCGGCTACGCCGAAGCCGACCCGACCGGCGACGTCGAGGGGCACGACCCGGCCGGAAAGGTGGTCATCCTGGGCAACCTCTTGATGAACCTGCCGCTCACGATGAGCGACGTCGCGTGCGAGGGGATCAGCGGACTGACCTCGGAGGACATCGCCGCCGCGAAGGCGGCCGGGGAGCGCTGGAAGCTGATCGGCCGGCTGGAGCAGGACGGCGACACCGTGACCGCCAGCGTCAAGCCGGTCCGTCTGCCATTGAGCCATCCGCTCGCGTCGATCGGCGGCGCCACCAACGCCGTCACCTTCACCACCGACCTGCTCGGGCAGGTCACACTGGTAGGGCCGGGCGCCGGCAGGCTCGAGACGGGCTTCGCGCTCATCGTCGACATGCTGGCCATTCACCGCAAGCAAATGGGGTAGGAACGCGCCATGGAGACGTTTGCATGTCGGAGTCGGCCCGCGCGCGGATGCCGATCTCAGCCCCGCCGGGACCCTGCATGGAGCCCAAATCCGCTTGCTCGGCACGAACTTGAAAAGACCCACTGAACGAACAACGGAAGTGATCAGAGAACCGGAGGGACGGCGATGAGAGACAAGATCGGATCGGCCTCGCGGGCACTGACGGACGATTTCGAAGCCGCCAAGCTGCTTTCGCCAAAACGCAAGACGAGTCAGGCCGAAACGCTCGAGGCGCTTGCCGACGAGCAGCTCGAGCATTTCCACATCGATCCCGGAAGCGAGTTCGGCGCGGCCCTCCGCGATGCCGCGCTGCGCTTGTACCAGGCGCACACCGACGTCAACACGCTCTGGGAGGTGACGGTCCGAACCATCAACGAGCTCGATCGCAAGGACCGCGTCGCCTACTTCAACGCCAAGAAGTTCCTCTGCTTCCAGATCGCCAAGGTCCTCGACACGCTGCAGAACCCCTTTCGCAAGGCATATCAGAGCCTCGAGCTCTCGGACCCCTCCATGAGCGCGAAGGGGCCGTATCCGATCTTCGACAACGTCTCCGCGCTGTTCTCCGCCAGCCCGGTCGTCGTCCGCACGGCCACCTACATCTACGCCTGCACGGAGTGGATCGACGATGCGTTCCGCGGCAAGGAGTTCCTGCTCGAGATCTACTCGCGGCTGTTCAACCCGACGTCGATCGCCCTGGCGAACCATATCGTCGACCTCGAGGCCGGTCCCTACGCTGCCGACTACATGGCGCTCAACTTCAACAGCGGCATGGCGTCAATCGACGCGCTGTTCAGCAGCGTGCTGCGCCGCGACGACGTCGTCGTATCGTCACGCAACGTCTACGGCGGCACCTGGCAGTTGCTGCAGGAGTTCTTCGCCACCGACGACAAGCTCGCCATCAACCTGCATTGGTGGGACGGGCATACGGCCGCCGAGTTCGAGCAGTTCCTCACAACCGTCGAGACCGAGCATCGCGACCTACTCGACAACGGCCGGCGGCTCTTCGTTTATCTGGAGTCACCGTGCAACCCGCATGGCTACGTGCTCGACGTTCCCGAGATCTGCCGCATTGTTCACCAGCGGGGCCATACCGTGGGCCTCGACGGCACCGTCGGTACACCGTTCCTGGTCAAGCCCCTCCAGGAGCAGGACGAGCAACGGCGACCCGACTACCTGATCCACAGCTACACCAAGGATCTGACCGGTACCGGCGCCACCACCGCGGGTGTGCTCATCGGCAAGAGCCACCGGATGTTGCTGCCCAAGGGGGAGAGCCACGCGGGCGTCGACTGGCACGACACCATTTTCTGGAACGTGTACTTCATCAAGGGTGCGTTCCTGGAGTCCGGCGAGGCTGCGCACGTTCTCACCGGCATGAAGACGCTCGAGGTGCGCATGCTGCAGAAGTGCGTCAACACCACCGTGCTGGCCCGCTTCCTCGCCTCGCACCCGCAGCTCAACGTCCACTGCAACGTTCTCGAGGACGATCCGAATCACGCGCTCGCTCAGAAGGTGCTGCGTTGCGGCATGCCGGCGGCACTGTTCACCGTCGACATGGAGAGCGCCGAGCTGGCCGCGTCTACGTTCAAGGAGTTCTTCGATTGTCTGGCGCCAGTTTTCGACCATGAGGTAAGTCTGGGGCAATCGAACACCATCGTGTTGTGCCCGGCGTTCACCTCACATTCGGAGCTCAGCGAGGAGGCCCTGCTGGAGTCGGGGATCCTGCCGACGACCATCCGCATCGCCGTCGGCGACGAGAACCCCAAGGAGCTGATGGCGCACTTCGTGACCACGGCGGCCTTGACCATCGACCCGGTGCGGCCCGGATTCAGCGACGGATTCATGGGCCCCGACGAGGTCGACCGGCTGGTCGAAGAGACCCACCTCGAGATCCACCGCAAGTACGTGGAGGGCTCGGCGAAGATGAGTGAGCTGCTCGGCACGGCCGTGACGCAGTAGGTCCGGGCTCCCGGGACAGAGCTGCAACGTCTGCTCTTCGGCGCGTTGTAGCGGGTCGATAGCTGGCGCGCCTGAACCGCACCGCCGAGCCAATCCGGCGGGCGTGTGCGATTGTGCTTCGTTGCGTCGCAGCCCTTGCCGTACGGACCCGAGGTCCTCGGTCAGTTGCCGGCGGGTTACCGCACACGTCTTCAGCCTCGACGGAAGCCGTTTGGCAGCCGGCTTTGGCACCGGTAGCGTACGGCTGTGGCGTCTCGACGAGCGCGCTGACCCCGAGGTGCTCACCGGCCTGGCGAACCGCGCCTGAGCGTCTGCGAACGAACCGCTGCGCGTCGCGAACCTTTCGCATCGTTGTTCGTCAGCCCCGGGCCGCCGACCCGTTCGCCGCATCGCCACGCCATTCGAAGCGCTGTAGACTGCAGCGATGGAGCCAAGCGTCCCCGAGGATATCCACGTTGTCGATCGGCCGATCGATCCAGAGCTATTGCGCGCTCTCGTCGACCGCTTTTTCGGCGACATGGTCAAGCTCGTCATCGACGTTCGCGAACGCCTGGTCGCCGTCGGCGGCGAGCTCCACGCCGACGCGAAAGCAATTCTGCTGGAGCGCGGCTCCAAACAAGCGGACCTCTGGGGAGCAAACTACTATCCAGGGCTGGGGCCAGACGATTGCATCCAGTTCACGGCGCTGATCAACATTCGACCAACGCAGGACAACAGGGCGATGGAAGTCCAGGACCCTGCGCTCCGAGAGGCGATGCGGGCGATCGTGCACGATCTGGTTGGCAAAGGCGAGCCGCTGTGAGCGCGCCCGCACAACACTCCGGACTCTCGCCCGAGCGCTGGGCCGCATTCGGCTACGACCAACGAATCCTCATGATCGCCAACGAGGTCCACCGGACGGCCCGCATGATCGAGCTCGGCGCTTGGGACCGCGTGCATCCCGGGCTCGAGCGCGTTCTGCAGTTGACAGACTTGACCATCGAGTGTGCGTCTTCGCGCGGGCGGCGTCGAGAGCTTCTCCGATGGCGCGACCTGGTCGCGGCGCTCTATGTGCAGGAACGACCCGACCCGGACCAGCACGAGAGTATGTTTCGTTGCTTGCTGCAGTTCACCCCCGCTGCTTTTCAGCAGACCGCGCTTCTTCTCGGTGGTCCGGCACGAGGCCCAGCGGATCTCGGTACCCGCTGATTGCTGCGGCGAACATTGGAGTACAGAGCGCGATCCGCTCAGCGTGGGTGTGACGAGGCGACGGGTCTCAAGGGCGCCTCGAGCCCTGCTCCGAGATCGCCGCCCCATCCCGGTCGACCATGATCGGCTCGCCCAACCCCAGCGCGGACAGGCGGTCTTTCTGCGTCGCCGCGTCCCCGACCACGAGCCACGCCATCTGCGACGAATCGAGGTAGCGGTCGGCGAGCACCTGGATGGAGCTCACGTCCATCTCGCGGACGATGTTCTCGCGCGCCAGGACGTAGTCGGCGGCGAAGCCGTAGGCGCTCATGTCGGCGAGGATGCCGAGCTTGGCGCCGAGGGTTTCGAAGGCACGGGCGTTGGCGCGCAGCAGGAACCCCTGGGTGGCCTCGAGGTCCTCGTCGTCGAAGGAGGGGCCGTAGCCGTCGACGATTTCCTTGATCAGCGCCAGCGCCTCGAGCGTGATGTTGGAGCGCACCGAGGAGCCGATCTGAAAGGGCCCGGGCAACGTGGTGCCGGAGAAGCGCGAGCTGATGCCGTAGGTGTAGCCCTTGCCCTCGCGGAGCTGCTGGGTGAGATCGGAGGCAAACCCTCCGCCGCCGAGGCGGAAGTTCATCACCGTGGCGGGGTAGAACTCCGGGTCGGGTTCGGCCAGCGCCAGGTAGCCGATGCGCAGCACGGACTGCGCCGCGTTGGGGATGTCGACGAAGTACAGACCAGCCCGGGCCGGGTCCCACGCGGGCGCTGCCGGCAGATCGAGCTGTCCGGGCTGCCAGTCCGACGCCAGGCGCTGCAGCGACGCCTCGACCTCGGCGCGGGAGACGGCGCCGGCGACGTGCACGGCGGCGACGTTCGGTACGATCGCCCGCTCGTAGAAGGCGCCCAGGTCTCCGATTTCGATCGACTCCACCGACTCCTCCGTGCCCAGCGGGTTGGTGGCGAGGATGTGGTCGCCGTACAACAGGCGGGAGAACACGTCGGCGGCAACCGAGGTAGGCGACGCGGCGCGCTGCCGTAGCGTCGCCTGCACGCGCTGTTTGGCGAGCTCGAATTCTTCCTCGGCGAAGCGCGGCTCGAGCAGAATCTCCTCCACCAGCGCCATCGTGTCGGCGTAGTTGCGGGTCAGCGTCGAGCCGCGAATGACGAAGTCCTGATCCCCGGAAGAAACGCTGATGTTGGCACCGAGCAAGTCGATGGCTGCCTCGAGCTCTTCCGGCGTGCGGTTCGCGGTGCCTTCCATCATCGACTGCGCCAGCAGGCTGGCGACGCCGACCTCGGATGGATCCTCGGCCAGGTGGCCGCCGCGCAGGCGGATCTCGAACTGCACCAGTGGGACCTCGCGGTCCTCGATGCCGAGCACCTCGACGCCGTTGGCAAGCTCGGTGCGCCACACGGCGGGGGCCGACAGCGAGGGCGGATCGCCGTACGGCGGCTCCGCCGATCGATCGAGCTCCGAGGGGGTGCGCTCCTCGCCGCGGACCACGGTGAACTCCTCCTCTGCCCCCTGCACGATCGGCTCCTCGACGATCTCGGCGCGCTCGGAGCCCTCCAACGCCAGCTCGACGGCCCCGCGTGGCACGAAGCTGGTGGCGACGAAATCCTGGCCGGCGATATAGGAGTCGTACACCCGCAGGACGTCTTGCTCGGTCACCGCCAGAACGCGCTCCAGGTCCTCGGCCAGGTAACCCGGATCGTCGGCGAAGATGTTGTACTGGGCGAGCTGGAACGCCTTGCCGAGAACCGACGACAGACCGGAGTAAAAGGCCGTTTCGTACTTCGCCTTGACGCGTTGCAGGTCGTCGGGAGAGACACCCCGCTCCTCGAAGCGAGCGAAGGCCCGTTGCACGGAGTCCCGCACCTCGTCGAGGTCCGTGCCGGCGAAGGCGCGG